>SECN01000270.1 GCA_004173515.1 Myxococcaceae bacterium
GAGACGGACGGCGTGTCGGTGAAGGAGCTGGGGGAGAAGCTGTACCTGGACTCGGGCACGCTCACGCCCCTGCTCAAGCGGCTGGAGACGCTGGCCTTCGTGCGCCGGGAGCGCTCCACCGAGGATGCGCGGTCGGTGCGCGTGTCGCTCACGCCGCAGGGGCGTGCACTGCGCCGCAAGGCCGCGTCCATCCCGGAGGCCATCGCCTGCCGCACCGGCCTGACGATGGATGAGCTGGCCCGGCTGCGCCGGGACGTCCAACGGCTGTTCGAATCGGTTTCAAGGTAGTTCGCCCACCCAAACGCAGCACCTGAAGGAGCACCCCATGGCCCAGGTCACCCTCTCCGAGAAGCTCTACTCCACCACCGCCACCACGCACGGCGGCCGCAACGGTCGGATCTCGCTGAACGAAAGCCCCCTGGACAACCTGGAGCTGGCGATGCCCAAGACGCTGGGCGGCTCCGGCAAGACGACGGCCACCAACCCCGAGCAGCTCTTCGCCGCGGGCTTCTCCTCCTGCTTCGAGAGCGCCCTGCGCCTCGTGGCCGGCAAGATGGGCAAGAAGCTGGATGAGAAGGCGGGCGTGAAGGCCACGGTCACCATCGGCAAGACGCCCGAGGGCGGCTTCGGCCTCGCGGTGGAGCTCCAGGGCATCCTGCCGGGCATCCCCCACGAGGAGGCGCAGAAGCTGATGGAGGCGGCCCACCAGGTGTGCCCGTACTCCAACGCCACGCGCGGCAACATCGAGGTCAAGGTCTCCGTCGCCGAGTAGCCCGCGGCGCTTCACCCCGGGCCCCCGCGCGCGTGCCGCACGGGAAGCCCGGGGGGCGCGGGCTGCTACACCTTGCCTGCCTCCACCACGCGCACCTTGTCGCCGCCCTCGAAGCGCGCCTCGAAGAGGGGCAGGCCCTTGGCCAGGTGCTGGAGCGTGTGGCCCAGTTGGACGTTCGCGACGGCGTTCATCTCCGTGCGCAGCGGCTCGACGTGGTGGGGCTCCAGCGTCACCAGGTGCGGCAGGCGGCGGAAGAACTCCACGTAGTGGTCGCGGTGCCTGGCCGCCACCTGCGGGTGCGCGACGAACACCTGCTTGGGACCCACGGACGGGGACACGAGCGGGATGGAGGACATGTCCCAGAGCTCCTGCTCCACGTACACGGACAGCACCGCCGCCTCGTCGTGCGCCCCCGCGAGCGTGACGAACTCCAGGTCCGGCATGCCCTGCCAGCGCAGGTCGTGGTACGCGCGCAGGAACGAGCGCACCAGCTCCGGCCGCACGCCGTAGTCCTGTGGCTTCGTCAGCATCAGCTTCAGGTGGCCGCAGCCCAGGTGCGCGGGCTCCAGCAGGTGCTCCATCAGCGCGTCGCGCGACTCGTGCGCCGGGTGCTCCAGGAAGGCGTGCCACCCCGCCTCGTCGTTCAGCGGCGGCAGCGGACGGTTGGACAGGCGCCGGTCGCTGGAGATGGAGTTCACCAGCCTCTCCCACGCGCTCGTGTCGGTGTGCATGTAGAAGCGGCCGAAGACCTCCAGCTCCTGGAGGAGGATCTCCTCCACCGTGCGGAAGTCCAACGTCTTGCCGGTGATGCGCTCCACGCTGGCCAGCGCCAGGAGGAACTCGCCCGCGTCGCCGCCCGGCGTGCCGATGACGCCCTGCTCGTCGCGGCCGTCCACGCACGAACGCCGGCCGCTCATCAGCAGCGCGGACAGCCGCGCCCAGCGCACCTGGCTGGGGTCACCCACGTGCTGTTCGATGTGCGCCTTCGTCAGCGGCCCGTCGAGGGGACCTTCCTCCACGAAGGTGGGCGTGGTGAGGCCGCGCTCGAAGATGTGCGTGTGCCGGGTGGCGGAGTAGCCCGCGTTGCGCCACGCGAGCATCCCGCCCGACAGCGCCGCCACGTACCGCATGCCCAGGGCCTGGAGGAACTGCGTCGCCAGGCCCGCGCGCCGGCCGCTGTGCGACACCAGCACCACGGGCATGTCCGGACCCAACTGTTGGTGGACCTCCGCGATGCGCTCCAGCGGCACCCAGAGGGAGCCGGGGATGTGGCCCATCAGGCCGGTGAGCTCCTCCTTCTCCCGGATGTCGATGACGCGCAGCGCGCGTCCCTGCTCCGCCACGAACTGCACCGGCACCCGCGGCGTCATCGCGCCGCTGGCGCGCAGCTCGGCCTTCCACTTCATCTGGAAGAGGACGGTGTTGACGTGAGGGGCCACGACGTCAGGAGGCGGAGGGGTCATGGGCGGTCGTGGTGGAGGCTGGCAGGAAGGCCAGCAGGTTGTTCTGGATGTTGTCGCAGATGGTGTCGAGCGGCAGGTCGTTGTCGTCGGTGCCGAAGGGGTCCTCGATTTCGACGCCGATCTCCTCGATGCCGAAGAAGACATACGCGACGACGAAGGTGGAGGGCACCGTCACCCATCCGAAGGTGTCCACCAGCGCGAAGGGCAGGGTGAAGCAGTAGAGGATGAGCGCGCGGCGCAGGTGCACCATGTACGCGAACGGCATGGGCGTGCGGTGGATGCGCTCGCAGCCTCCCAGGTAGTCGACGAGCAACTGGATGTTCTGGTCGAGCTGCATCTGGACGTACTCCGGATACAGCCCGGAGCGCCGGCCCTCGTCCAGCACGGCCGTCATCCGCCGCGCCACGCCGAGGGGCACATGCTGCGCGCTCAACACTTCCTGCACGGAGTCCTGGGGCAGCAGCGAGGCCTGGGGTCCCAGCTGACGCTGGCCGCGCAGCCACCCGGCGGCGGCGAAGGGGAACGTGGCCGTCCACCGCACCAGCGGGACGTACAGGGGCGTGCGACCCAGGAACACCTCCGACGCACGCGCCAGGTTGCGCGTCTCGTTGACGATGCCGCCCCACAGCTTGCGGCCCTCCCAGAAGCGGTCATAGGAGGCGTTGGTGCGGAACACGAGCAGCAGGCTCAAGCTGATGCCGGCCAGCGTGTGCACCGTGGGGGGCACGCCCACGTGGCCCACGTGCAGCGAGAAGGCCACCACGCCCGCGGACCAGACGACGCACAACAACACCCGGCCGACGATCTCCTTCACCATCGAACCGCGCAGGTAGTGGAAGTAGCTCCACCATCGATGCGGATCATACTCAACCATGGGGCCTCGAACCTTCCGTTGGGGGCGCGCATGGTAACCGCGCACCGCGCCGCGTCGCGAGGGCTGCTTTTGCAGGATTGCGGATGCCCGACGCTCGGGGCCGTGGCCTGTTCGTCAACCCTTCAGCTAAGGAGGAGGGAGGCCCGCTCCCAAGGAGGCGTCCCCATGCGCCGTCACGTCACGCCACCGCTGATGGTCCTCCTCGTCGCCACGCTGAGCGGGTGCAGCTTCCTGCGCACGGATGTCCTGCTGGACACGCTGAACGCGCCGGAGTCCTCCAAACCCCAGGACGCGCCGCCCCGGGTGCCGGCGGTGGAGCGGGTGGCGGGGCTCACGCGCGCGCAGCTCATGGACTCCTACGTGGATGCCGAACGCGCGGGCGCGTGGATGGAAGCGCTGGGCGCGGCGCCGGAGGCCGTGCTGGACATGACGGCCTGCCTGCTCCAGCGCGCGGGGGCGGACACGGCGGCCTGTTATGAGAACGACGCGCGCACGGGCTTCATCGACCGGGCGGTGAAGGTGTCCGCGTGGGGCATCCCGCTGCCGGCGCAGTCGCTCTCCGTGGCGACCCCGTCGGAGGTGGAGGTGGACGCGGAGCGCTTCCTCGCGAACGCGCTGAGCATCGCGCCGTCGCTGGCGGCGTTGCAGCAGTCGCTGGAGGTGCCGCTGACGCGCGAGGCCCTGGCGCAGGGCATCCGGGAAGGCACGGCGTCCGCGGCCGGCTACGTGCGGGCGCGCACGTGGCGCCGGGATTTGAAGCGGCCCACCAACGCGGTGGTGCTGAGCGGCGGTGGGGCCAACGGCGCGTTCAGCGCGGGGGCCATCTGGCGGCTCTTGGGCATCCTGGAGCAGTGCCGGGGCAAGCCCGCGCCGGAGGGGTGCGGGGATGCGCGCATCGACCTGGCGGCGGGGACGAGCACCGGGGCGCTCATCAGCACGCTGGTGGACCTGTTCCACACGCCGGGGCAGGAGGCGAAGGCGCGCCAGTTGCTGCTGGGCAACTACACGTGCACGGTGGAGTCGGACCTGTACTGCGTGAACTCCACATGGCTGTGGAACCTGGCGGATGACACGCGGGGACTGGTGCAATTCGATGGCGTGTATTCGAAGCTGGATGCGTTCATCCAGCCGGCCATGCTCCACAACGGCACGGAGCTGGTGTCGGTGTCGGTGGACTTCCAGACGGGGGATGTCTTTGGCGTGAGCGACCAGGATCCGGCGGACTTCAAGGCCGGGGGGACGGACGCGGAGCGCAAGCGGGGGATGACGCGGGCCATCGTGGCGTCCATCGTGGAGCCGGTGCTGTCGGATCCGGTGCGGGTGCTGCCGTCGGCTTCCGGGAACCGGAACGGGACGTACTACGACGGCGGGGTGCGCTCCGGGCTGCCGCTGCTCCAGGCGGTGCAGCGCGGGGCGGAGCGGGTGCTGGTGATTTCGACGGGCGGGGTGAACCCGGGTCCGGCGAAGGATCCGACGAACGCGGTGAGCGTGCTCATGCGCACCATCGACCTGTTCGTCGCGCAGCCGCGCGTGGGCGAGGTGCAGCAGGCGGAGCTGCTCGCGGTGACGCGCCGGCTGGGCGAGTACAACGTCTGCACGCTGCGGGGCGCGAACGAGGACTTCTGCCGCCGCAAGGGCGCGGGCTTCGAGTCGGCCCGGACGGTGGGGCCGGCGGCGGGGCAAGCGGTGTGGATGGGCTCGGCGCGCTTCGACCAGGTGGCGACGAGCTGGCGCTCGGCCTGGATGTTCAAGCCGGAGACGGGGCTGGCGACGGCGAGCGGCTATTCGTTCTCGCCGGAGGTGATGCAGCCGCTGTTCGTGGCCGGGGTGGAGTCGCTCCAGAAGCGGTGCGTGGAGGTGCTGGGCCTCTTCGACATCCAGGGCACGCTGGCGGCCCGGGAGTGCGCGCGCCAGGTGGTGGAGGTGACGGACGAGGCGCGCGAGGCGCTCCCGTCCGTGGCGCAGTGCCGCAAGGACAAGCCGGAGCGCCGTACGTGTGACTGAGAGGGCGGGGACTACTTCCCGCCGTCCTTCACCCAGGCGCCCCAACCCGC
This sequence comes from Myxococcaceae bacterium, assembly GCA_004173515.1. GTDB lineage: Bacteria > Myxococcota > Myxococcia > Myxococcales > Myxococcaceae > Corallococcus. Next base: position 5,164 of record SECN01000270.1, read on the forward strand.
GAGCGCGGTGCCGTCCTCGGCGACGCGCTTGCCCTTGAGCGGGGCGCGGAAGATGGCGTCCGTCAGCGTGCCGAAGCGGGGCTCGTCCGCGAGCCCGTTGAGCGCGGCGCCCCAGGGCTCCACGGCGTAGGAGGCGACCTGCACGCGGCGCTCGGCGCCTTCGCCCAGCGGCGTCTCGAAGACGACGGCGGGGATGGGGTGCTGGGCGACGGTGACGGTCTCCCGGCGCGAGGGCGCGGTGCCGGCGGTGACGGGCGGCCACTGCTGCGGCAGGCTGACGACCTCGCTGACGAGCGCGAGGAGGGCCTCTTCCACGGGCGTGGCGTCGGCCTCGTGGAAGTCCGCGCAGGGCGCGTCGCCGGTGGGGCCGGTCAGGTCCTTGCGCAGCAGGAAGCCGCGCTCGGCGCCCAGACAGACGCGGCGCACGGAGGGCGTGCCGGAGAGGTCCTGGCGCACGTCGTACCAGGTGCCCGGGCCCCACGGCCGGTCCAGGGCGGGGAGGGTGCCCGCGGCGTCGGTGCCCTGGCGGAAGGACACGAGCGTGAGCTGCTGGCTGCCGCTGGCGCCGAAGCCGGAGAGGGTGGTGCTGGCGTCGAGCAGGCCATGGGTGAGGTACAGCGGCCCGGCCTCCGAGGCATAGAGGCGGTTCTGGAGGGGGCCGTCGCTGGGGCGGCTGTCGTGCAGGTAGCGCTGGGCGTCCCAGGTGCGGCCGGCGGCGGTGGTCTGCTCGGTGGAGCGCTGGCCGCGGTGTTCGGCCTTCCATGCCTGGGTCTCCTCCATGCGCATGGGCAGCACGCGGGGCTGGGAGAGGCGCGGATGGGCGAGCGGCTTGCCCTGATCATCCGTGAAGGTGACGGTGAGCCACGCCCACGGGGCCTGCACGGCGACGACTTCCAGGGCGACGTGTCCGGCCACGCCGGTGCCCGCGTCGGGAGGTCCCGCGACGCGCTGGCCGCCCGGACGGCCCCGGTGGGCGGAGAAGGCGTATTCCACGCGGTCGCCCACGCGGGCGCGCTGCCACGGGGAAGCAGTGGCGGAGGTGGACGCGCCGGCATCCGGAATGACGGAGGCGTCGGGCGGGGTGGAGGCGGTGGTGTCGGGCTTTTGGATGGCGGTGGTGCCATCCGCGGGCGGCGTGGCGCGGGGCTTCACGCTTTCGCAGCCAGCGCCCAGGACGAGCGCGGCGCACAGCAGGAAGGGCCGGGAGGAGAGACGGGAGAAGGTGCGTCGCATGCGTGGGCCTCGGGAGGGGCGTCACGGGATGCGCCCCCTCGCAGGCGGCTAGATACACCGGCCCGGGGGCGGGCACGGCGCGGACTCTGACGCCGCGTTCGGGGGCAACGTGTTGTAGCCGACGGTGCGGCTACGCCACGGTGATCTCCCGGTAGAAGACGTCACTGGGACCCAGGCGGTTCACGGTGTCGACGAAGCGCTCGGAGACGATGATGCGGTTGGTCTCTTCCACGCCGAAGAGGTCGATTCCGGCGGGCACGGATTCGCGCAGCAGCCAGCGCTTCGGGGGCAGCGTGAAGCCGTGGCGTCCGCAGAACGGGCAGGTGGGCTCCCGGTCGTAGATGCAGTCGGGATGCAGCTTCGCCAGGGGATGCGCTTCCAGTTCGTAGAGGGGCAGTTCCTTCGTGCGCCGGGTGCGCAGCTCCGCGCGGACCGGGATGATGCCTTGCAGGCCTTCGCCCAGAAGCAGGTCGCGCGCGTCCTCTCGCACGAGTACTTGCCATCCGGGCCACACGGTTACAGGACCGAAATGACCGCGCGCCGTTCCCGCCAGGGGACCCAACCGGCATCCCGGCTCAAGCAGGAGTTCCGGTGGAGCGAACGGGCGTACCAGGGCCAGGCGCCGTGCATATTCCTCGGCGGACTGCGGCCATCCATCGGTCAAAGACTCATTGTCCGGCAGGCCGGACAAGTCGACCGATGGATATGCCTGCATCACGCTCCAGGTTTGGCAGCGGGGGCACAGGACGCTCGGCAGGCACCATTTGTGCTCCGCACGGTATTCCCCGCTCCACTGTCCCGAGTCGGGGTCGCGCAGCACAGCCGGTTCGAAGTAGCGCACCCGTCAGTCCTCCACTGGGGATGGCATGAGGTCCACCTGCTGCCAATACGTCATTGTCAGACCAAAAAGGCCGTGTTTCTGAATCATCAGGAAGGCCTGATCGAAATGCTCGGCCGTGCTGGTTGTCGCTCCAGGACCATTAATGTAGACCTGCCATTCTCGATTCCACGGACCACCACTGGCCCCTCGATGGATGCGTTTGTGGATGTCCACGTCCACGGCCAACACGTACTGGTGTACATCAATCTGCTTGTTGCGGAAGTGCTTCGTAAACGCCTGCGGGAAGATGTGGTGTCGCTCCTTGGGCCGTTTCGCCCACTCCGCCATCGCCCGTTCCCGCTGCACCTGGCTGGGCAGCTTCTCGCGTGGATGGAAGCGGAACACCATGACGGGCCGTGCGTCGCGTGGAAGTTCCTGCGCGCTGCCCCAGTTGCGTTGAGGCCCGCTTCCCGGCGCCACGAACACCGGCGGCGCCATCGCACCGCGCGTGCGCACGATGCGGCCCGGCTCCAGGTCCTCGCACCGGAACAGCGCGCAAGCCTCCTCCGTGCACAGGGGCGCGACGCACTGGTCCTCCCCGCTGTCCTCACATTCCCGTTCGGCCCCGGCCTCCGCCCAGACACCCTCGGATGAAAACGTCGTGACCTCCGACGTCGAGGCACAGCCACACCACAGGGCCACGAACAGCCAGGAGAACCAGCGCATGAGTTGCCTTGGAAGGGCCACGTGAGTGTGCAAGGGGGGAACTGTCGAATCGTCAAGGATGGGCTGAGCCGAAGGGTCTCTGCCTGGAGTGCAGCCGGGATGATTGGAAGGGGCTGGTCGAGGCGGCCTCATTCCCGGCTTCTCCCGGGGCTTCAGGGGGCTACCCCACGGTGATCTCCCGGTAGAACACGTCACTGGGACCCAGGCGGTTCACGGTGTCGACGAAGCGCTCGGAGACGACGATGCGGCTGGTCTCCTCCACGCCGAAGAGGTCGATTCCGGCGGGCACGGATTCGCGCAGGAGCCTGCGCTTCGGAGGCAGTGAGAAGCTGTTGTCCCCACAGTCTGGGCAGGTTGGGACGCGGTCGATGCACTCGGGATCCAGCCTCGCCAGGGGCCGCGCTTCCAGTTCGTAGAGAGGAAGTTCCTTGGTGCGACGGGTGCGCAACTCCGCGCGGACCGGGATGATGCCTTGCAAGCCTTCGCCCAGAAGCAGGTCGCGCGCATCCTCGCGCACGAGCACCTGCCACGAGGGCAACGCGGTCACGGGACCGAAGTGACCGCGCGCGGTGCCCACCAGAGGACCCAGCCTGCAAGCTGGCTCAAGTACAATCCCTGCTGCGGCGAAGGGACGAACCAGTGCCGCGCGCCGCGCATATTCCTCGGCGGCCTGCGGCCATCCATCGGTCAGGGACTCATTCTCCGGCAGCTCGGACAAATCCACCGAGGGATACGCCTGCATCCCGCCCCTGGAACCACAGCGAGGACAGAGGATGCTGGGCAGGCACCACCTGTGTTCCGCGCGGTAGCTCCCGCTCCATTGTCCTGATTCAAGGTCTGCCAGTTCTTCCAGTTCGAAGTAGCGCAACCGTCAGTCCTCCACCGGGAGCGGCAGGAGGTCCATCTGCTGCCAGTAGGTCATGGTCAGTCCAAAGAGACCGTACTTCTGAATCATCAGCCAGGCCTGTTCGAAATGTGCGTCCTGCGACCTGATACCGTTCAACTGGATGTAGATCCGCCAGTCCTCATTCCACGGCCCGCCAGCCTCTCCACGGTGGATGCGTTTGTGCAGGTCCACGTCCACGGCGAGCACGTACTGATGCACGTTGATCCCCTTGTTGCGGAAGTGCTTCGTGAACGCCTGCGGGAAGATGTGGTGTCGTTCCTTGGGCCGCCTCGCCCACTCCGCCATCGCCCGCTCCCGCTGCACCTGACTGGGCAGCTTCTCGCGTGGATGGAAGCGGAACACCATGACGGGCCGCGCGTCGCGCGGAAGCTCCTGCACGGTGCCCCAGTTGCGCTGCGGCCCGCTCCCCGGCGCCACGAACACCGGCGGCGCCATCGCACCTCGCGTGCGCACGATGCGGCCCGGCTCCAGGTCCTCGCACCGGAACAGCGCGCAAGCCTCCTCCGTGCACAGGGGCGCGACGCACTGGTCCTCCCCACTGTCCTCACATTCCCGTTCGGACGCGGCCTCCGCCCAGACCCTCTCGGATGACAACGCCGTGACCTCCGACGTCGAGGCACAGCCCCACCACAAGCCCACCAACAGCCAGGACACCCAACGCATGACGCTCCCGGGAAGCACGGCCCGCGCACCATGCCAGGGCGTCCACCCCCACCCCCAGTGGAAG
>SECN01000754.1 GCA_004173515.1 Myxococcaceae bacterium
CACGCTGATGTCCTCCGGCTACATCGCGGGCGGCTCCATCGCGGGCGTGCTCATCGCCTTCCTCGAAATCGCCAGCGACGGCACCTGGACGCGCGCCATCAACCTGCCCGCCCTCTTCGGCCACGAGAACGCCATGGGCGCCTTCCTCAACGCCGTGGGCGAAAGCGAGCTGGCGCACCCCACCTGGTCCAACGTCTGGGGCCTGGTGTTCTTCGCGGGCCTCACCGCAGTGCTGTTCCGCTCCGCCCTCAAGGGCAAGAGCGGCGCGGAAGCCCCGCCCCCGTCGCACTGACGCGCCGACGCTGAAGCACCGACGCCCTCCCCCGCCACCTCGCGCGGGGAGGGCCGCTACAGCCCGGGGACCGAGGCAGGAACCTCGGCCCCGCTCCCCGCCTCATCCGGCCCCTGCGCGCAGACGTACTCCGCGCGCAGCGGCGCCACGATGCCGAAGGTGACGGCGTAGACGATGGGGCTCCACCAGGGCCAGTAGACGTCCACCCGCGACAGGCCGTGCCGGCACTCGCCCGCGGCCACGTCGGACGTCGTCAGCCCCGCCACGAAGCTCGCCCCCAGCCGGCTCTCCGGTGCCCCGTCGCGCGGCGCCGGGCTCCGCACGCTCATGCGAAAGCAGCCCGTGAGGGACGTCAGGACGAGGACGGACAGGGCCAGTCGCTTCATGGGCGGCACCTCCAGGAAAACGGGGGCCCTTGCGTAACACACCGGGGATTCCCCGCCAGTCCACCCACTGTTGCCCAGGTGTCACCTCAACCCCCTGGATTCTGGGCGGTTCTGGGATTGGGACGGGGCCTGGGACGGGAGTAGGATGGACGTCCCCCATGGCCCAGCCCCAGAAAGTCACGGACGCGAACGCGAACGCGAGCGCCGAGGCGGAGCAGTCCCCCGAGGTCCGCGAGAAGGTGGAGCTTGCGCGCACGTTCGCGTTCCACCTGCTCAAGGGCATCAAGCAGATCGGCATGTACCGCCACAACGAGGCGCGCTTCCCGGAGTTCCTCGCCAAGGCGCAGGAGTCCATCTCCGCGTACACGGAGAAGTTCGGCCCGCTGTCCTTGAAGGTGGAGCAGCAGAACTTCACGCTCCACAACGAGGAGCTCTTCACCGAGGAGTCGTCGCTTCCCTACAAGTTCTTCCGCGACGGCATCCGCCAGCTCATCTTCCGGCCCGGGCTGCCGCTGGAGGAGCTCGTCACGCTCACGCTCATCGCGCTGTCGGAGCCGGAGCGCGGCGCGGAGGACGTGCTCGCGCAGTTGTGGCGCGCGGGCATGCAGCAGGTGGAGTACGTCGTCGTGGAAGGCTTCTCCATGGAGGGCGCCAACGAGGACGAGGTCCAGGTGGAGGTGGACAAGGTGGTGGGCTACCTCTACTCCCGCCTCCAGACGAACTCGGATGACTTCCTGCGCTTCGCGCGCGTGTCCGCGGAGGACCTGGACGCGAAGCTGGACGGCGTGGAGCAGATCCGCGGCCTCGTCGTGGGCGGCCGGCACGCGTCGGACGACCTGAAGGCCCGGCTGCAGAAGGACATCACCGAGGAGGAGAACGCGCGCCTGTTCCCCAAGCTGGTGGGCGCGGTGTTCCAGGTGGTGGAAGGCGGCGTGGACGACGCGGCGCTGCTGGAGGAGATCTTCCTGCAGCTGCTGGACATGCTGCTGCTCCAGGACGACTTCGGCACGGTGAATCAAATCGTCCTCAAGCTGCGCGCGCTGTCCCAGCGCCCCGAGGGCGGTGACGACCTGGCGCGCCTGCTGTCGTCCTTCCTCCACAAGATGGGCGAGGAGCAGCGCCTGAGCCGGGTGGGCGAATCGCTCAAGACGACGCGCGCCAAGCAGCCCCAGGACGTGACGCGCTACCTGCAGGCGCTGGGCGTGGACTCGGTGCTGCCGCTGCTCAACGTGCTGGAGACCATTGAACTGCCGGAGAACCGCGCGCTCCTGTGCGACGTGCTGGGCGGCTTCGCGCGCGACCTGCCGGAGCCCTTCGTGGCGCGCCTGCTGTCGGACCGGCCGCAGACGGTGCGCGACATGGTCTACATCCTGGAGAAGAGCAACCACCCGGACCGGGTGAAG
>SECN01000271.1 GCA_004173515.1 Myxococcaceae bacterium
ATCCCCGCCCACTGCGTCAGCCAGGAGTTCTTCTCCCTGGCGCTGGCGCGGCTGGCGCCGGACGGGGTGCTCCAGATGAACACCAACCTGTGGGACTTCCACATCACCACGGGGTTGGAGCAGCCGGAGCCCTTCGTGCCGGTGCGGCACATCCATTCGGCGCTGCTGCGCGCGGGCTTCGCGTCGCTCTTCCAGAGTGACTTCTTCGAGCATGGCCACGTGTACGCGTTCCGCCAGCCGACCCCGGAAGCGGAGGTGCGTCGGGCGCTGGCCAGGGGCGCGTTGGATCCCGCGGTGGAGCCGAACCTGCGGGCCTCGTACGGGATGACGGCGCTGGCGCTGGTGCCCATCCCGGATGCGGAGCGGGAGCTGCGGCCCTTCACGGACACCTGGCTGCCGGAGCACCTGATCCAGCTCAAGGACAACTTCGATCAGTACCTCCGGGCGCTGGCCCAGGCGCGCCAGTTGCCGGCGTGGAAGTCCCAGGTGGAAGCGGCGGGGGATGGGCAGTTGCGGTTCATCAGCGCGCGCCACTACGCGGACGTGGGCGCGTCCGGCGCGCCCTCCTATGACGGTTATCGCGCGTACATGAAGGGCGACGGCGGCATGGCCTACTGCAAGGAGGTCCTGGCCTGGGCGAAACAGGCGCCGTCGAACACGCTGTTCCTGGACCTGTCGCGCTATCTGCACACGCGGGTCATCCACGCCTGTGAGCGTCCGCTTGCCTCGCAGGGGACGGAGCTGCCCGGGGCCGCGACCTCCGAGGGGGCCTTCCGGCGCTACGTCAGCGCCGCGCTCCTGGTGGACGACAACCAGGGCGCGAAGGCGGTGCCGCTGCTGGAGGAGATCCTCAAGGCCCAGGTCATGCTCTGAGCGGGCCCCGTGGGACCTCCGCCGCGTTTTCACCGTGACGCGGAGGACCGGGGCCTGGGCGTCATCAGTCGCAGCATGAGGCGCGCGAAGGCGTTGGGCGGCTGGATGCGGGTGTTGTGGAAGGCGGTGAAGGCCCAGGCGCCCTCGCGCTTCACGGCGATGAGCGTCTGGAGGGAGCGGCGGCTGCGGGCCGCCTTGCGCTGCCACCGCAGCCGGATGCCGCCCTCCGCGTGGAGGACCGCCACGTCCGGGCCGAGGAAGCGGATGGACTTCACCTCCCCCTCGGGGACGGAGCCCCGGAGGAGACCGTCGAAGAGCGCCTGATGGGCCTCGGCGTTGGCCTTGCGTCCCCGGATGTGGCTGCCGTCGAAGACGACATAGTCCACGTCCTGCGTGAAGCAGTCGGCGTAGGCGTGACCGTCTCCGAGCCGCCAGCACTCGAACATCCGCTGGAAGAGCTGTTGGAGGGCGGCGACTTCGGTGGGCTCGTGGAACTGGACCATGGGGACCTCGCTTGGCGTGCCCCCTGAGTACGGTCCGTGAACCGTTTTCACCAGTGATGGTCCATGATGGTTGGAATCATGGGTGTGAATCTCTCCGCCGTGGACCTCAACCTGTTCCTCGTCCTGCACGCGGTGCTGAAGTCCGGCAGCGCGACCCGGGCCGCGAAGGAACTGCATGTCACGCAGTCCGCCGTCAGCAACGCGTTGGCGCGCCTGCGGGACGTACTGGGGGATCCGCTGGTCGTGCGCAGTGGACGTGGGCTGGTCCCGACGCCCCGGTGCGAAGCGCTGCGGCCCTTCCTCGCGACGGCGGTGGGGCAGCTCCAGGCGGCGCTGGATGGAAGCCAGGCCTTCGACCCGGAGACCTGCACGCGGGCCTTCACGGTGGCGGGAGCGGATCATCACGGGCTCGCGGATGTCCCGGCGCTGATGGCGCTGTTCTCCCGTCGCATGCCCGGTGCGTTCCTGCGGGTCGTCAGCATCGACTACCTGGTCGAACGCGATGGGCTTGCGTCAGGAGAAGTGGATGTGGCGCTGGGGCCGCCGCAAGCAGCCGGCCCGGGCTGCCTCACCGAACCGCTCTACACGGACGATGCGGTCCTGCTCGTGCGCCGCGACCATCCCCGCGTCCGGGGCAGGACGATGTCGAAGGCGCACTACAACACGGCGAAGCACATCGATCTGCTGCTCGCGGAAGGGCGCCCGGGCATTGGCCACCAGCAGCACGCCCGGCTCCTCAAGGACCATGGGCTCACGCGGGAGGTCGGGCTCGCGGTGCCCCACTTCTTCGCGGCGGCGATGGCCGCGGCGCGCACGGACCTGGTGGCCGGCGTGCCCCGCCGTGTCGCCCGAAGCTTCAGCGAGATGCTTCGCCTGCGGGCAGTGGAGATGCCGTTCGCCTTCCCTCCCATGGTGACGGCGATGGTGTGGCACACCCGGACGGATGCGGACCCGGGGGCTCGCTACTTCCGCTCCCTGGTGACGGAGGCCCTGCGTGAACCCGTGAGCCGCGCCCGGAAGTCGCTCAGGGAATGACCTTGCGGTGGCGCAGGTCCGCGAAGAGCTCGCGGAACATCACCTCCGACTCGATGTGCTCCTGGAATCCGAACCGCCGTGCCTTGGACGTGTCCGCGAGGAAGTCGAACGTCGTGGAGAACACCCCGTGCGCATGGCGCCACGGCGACACATCCGCGTAGGAATTCCGCGCCAGGCCGTGCTTCGCCACCATCGCGTCCCAGAGCGGGCCCTTGTCCGCCATCACCTCGACGAGCGACATGGGCAGGGGAGGGGCCACCTCCATGTCGAACATGCGAGCGATCTTCGGCCACATCTCGCTCCACCGGTACTGGTCGCCATTGTTGATATTGAAAGCGTTGTTCGCCGCCTCCGGCTCCGTCGCGGCCCACAGCATCGCGTGCCCCAACAGTCGCGCGTCGGTGACGTCCAGGAGGATGTCGTACGCGGCCGGAGGCCCGGGGAAGCGCAGGGGCAGTCCCAGCTCCTTCGACATGGAGGCGTACACGGCGATGGCCAGCCCCGCGTTCATCGGCGTGCCCATCGCGTAGCCGACCACGACGGACGGGCGCAAGGCGGACCACGTCCACGACTTGCCCTGCTGCCGCCGCTCCAGGAACTCCTGCTGCTCCACGTTGAACTCGGGAGGCATGTGGTGCGCGTCCGTCTCCCGGGCCGGCGTCTTGAACGGGCCCAGGTGCGCGCCATAGACCTTGTAGCCCTGCATCAGGTTGATGTGCTGGAGGCCCTTCGCGACGGGCTCCACCGCGTCCACCACGTTGACGAGCATGGCGAGGTTGGGCGCCACCAGCTCCACGGGCGTCGGCCGGTCCTGATAGGCGGCGTAGAAGATGTGCGTCACCTGTGACAGCTCGCCCAGCTTCCTCTGGCTGTCCGCCTTGTCGAGCAGGTCCACCGAGATGAAGCGCAGGTGCTCCCGCGCTTCGCCTCCACGGCGGGACAGGCCGATGACCTCCCAGCCTCCGAGTTTCTCCAGGTGGGTGATGAGGCTGAGCCCCGCGATGCCCTGCGCCCCGACGACCAGGGCCACGTTCTTGCGTGCTTGCATGATGTCCTCCGCGCGGCCCGCTGTGGGAACACTGCCGGGGTCGCAAGAGGTCTAGTATTCGCGGGCGCTGGCACCCGATAGAGCCCCCGCGAGCACAGCACTTGTGAGTTCAATTCCATGGCGCGTCTGGACATCAACCGCTCCGGAGAGATGGAAGTCTTCGTCCGGGTCGTCGAACAGGAGGGGTTCTCCGCCGCGGCGCGCACGCTGCGGATGACGCCCTCGGCGGTCAGCAAGCTCGTCGCCCGGTTGGAAGCCCGCCTGGGGGCACGGCTCCTCCACCGCAACACGCGGGGTTTCCAGCTCACCTCGGAGGGCTGTGTCTTCTACGAGCGCAGCGTCCAGGTGCTCGCGGAACTGGAGGAGGCCGAGCGCGGCGTCGCCACCAACGAGGCGCCGTCGGGCCGCGTGCGCGTCAACACCAACGTCCCCTATGGCACGCACTTCCTCCTGCCCCGGGTGCCCGCGTTCCTCGCCCGCAATCCAGGCATCACCCTGGACATCGCGCTCACGGATCAGGTGGTGGATCTGCTGGAGCAGCGCGCGGACGTGGCCATCCGAGCGGGCCCGCTCAAGTCCTCCAACCTCATCGCGCGCAGGCTGGGAGAGACGCGGAAGATCATCGTCGCCTCGCCCGACTACCTGAAGCGCCTGGGCACGCCGAAGACGGCCAAGGACCTGGAGCGCCACAACCGCATGAGCGCCAGCCACGTGCCCACGCTCGAACACTGGCCCGTGGTGGAGCGCGGCGCCGTCGTGAACGTGCCCTGCGCCGGTAACGTGCAGGCCAGCGACGGCGAAGCGCTGCGGCAACTGGCGCTCGTGGGGGCGGGGCTCGCTCGCATCGCGGCCTTCCAGGTGCGCGAGGACGTGGCGGCCGGACGGCTGATTCCGGTGCTGGAGGAGCGCAATCCCGGGGACACCGTCGTCTTCCACGCGGTGTTCCTCGATCCCGCCAGGCACCTGCCCGCGCGGATCCGGGCGTTCCTCGACTACTTCAGCGAGGTGGGCATGGGCTGATGCGGGAACACCCGCGTCATCGGTCCCGCCGTGGTGTCCATGCCGTGGACGAACGTGTGCTGCTCCACCTGCACGGCCTCATGGAAGTCGGGCTCGCCGCCCGGGACGCTCCAATCCACGCGGTCCATGCGGGTGATGCGACACGAGTGCGGCAGCAGCGTCGCGGGGTCCGTCACCAGCTCCAGCTCCACGCGCGCGTACGTTCCCTGCGTCTCGTCCGTCTGCCCCACGGGCTCCCGCACGACATGCAGTCGCGCGCACCGGGGCTCCGGATCCGCGTCGGAGCAGGGCACGCCCGCGTCCAACCGCTGCCGCTCCTCCGCGGGGACCTCCTTCGTCTTCTTGCGGCCGGCGCCCACCTCCATCGTCATGGGAATCACCTCCAGCTTCCCCGGCTTGAGGCGCGCCCCGTGCCAACTGCCCACCCACTGGTTCCACTTGTCGCGGACGTCCTTCTCCAGCCCGGCGGCGATGCCCCGGGTCATCTGGGCCTTCTTCTTGGGGCTGAGCGGCAGCGCGTCCAGGAAGGCCTGGGCCGGGCTGTCCTCCAGCGGATCGATGCCCTGGAAGTCGCCCTGGGCGTCGATGATGCCCGTGGCCAGGGGCTCGACGAAGGTGGGGAGCGGGGACTCGATGAGCTCCACGTCATGGAAGGACAGCCGCCGCTGGCCCTCGTCGTCCACCGGGCCCAGCGTCATCGTGAACTTGCGCTGCGCCGTCGTCCGGCCGCTCCAGTCCGTCCGCACGTCCAGGGTGTGGGTCACCCGCATGGAGGCCTGCTCCGGCCAGCCGTAGTTCAGCGTCACGAGGCCCTTGCCCCCGCCACCGCCCAGGGTGGCGCACCCGGAGGCTCCAGCGGAGAGGACGGCGGCGATGAGCCACGGGCGGAGGAAGGAGGCCATGTCCCGCCAGGATAACAACGCCCAGAGGTCCGCGCGGCATGACGTGAAGCCCTACCGCGCGGACCCGACACCGGCTCAGGCCAGGGCCGCGGTGCCGCGCCGCAGGCCCGCGTACTCCAGCACCGCGAAGAGCGCGACGGCCGCCGCCTGCGCCGCGACGAACAGCATCCCCAGCCCGGTGGGCGTCGTGGGGCCATGGGTCATGAGCAGCACGCTGTCCACCACCCACAGCGCGTTCACGGCGACCACGAACCACACCGGCCACGACGGCAGGGTGTCCCGCGACGCCAGGTAGCCGAGCAGCAGGGCGAACGGAATCAATCCCAGCCCCGCCGCGCGCAGCAGCCCGGGCTCCAGGCCCAGCAGGGGACCCAGCGGGCCCGCCGCCCCCGCCATCAACAGGCCCATGGCCCCACTGGCGACACCGTCCAGCAGCAGCGCGCGACGCAACAGGCTTCCCGACACGTTCTTGAGACCCATGGCACACGTTTCCTTGAGAGGGGTTGGAGACGACGGGGCACAAGATGCGAGCCGGGCCGTGCGCTGTCGATTACCTCCGAGGGAATGGAAGCGATGACGTGCGCCTCCTATATCCTCGGTCCATGACGAGCCTTCAGCAGAGCCGTCCCGTCGGAGAGCTGCTGCGCGGTTGGCGTCAGCGGCGGGGCCTGAGCCAGATGGATCTCGCGTTGCGCGCGGAGGTCTCCACCCGTCACGTGAGCTTTCTGGAGACCGGTCGCTCCCAGCCCAGCCGCGACATGTTGTTGCACCTGGCGGAGGAACTGGACGTGCCCCTGCGAGACCGCAATGGATTGCTGGTGGCCGCGGGCTTCGCGCCCGTCTACGCCGAGCGGCCCCTGGATGATCCCGCGCTGCGGGCCACGCGCGAGGCCGTGGAGCTGGTGCTCGCGGGGCATGAGCCGTATCCGGCGCTCGCGGTGGACCGGCACTGGACGCTCGTCACCGCGAACCGCGCGGTGGGCGTGCTGCTGGCGGACCTGCCCCCGGAGGTGCTCCAGCCGCCCGTCAACGTCCTGCGCTTGAGCCTGCATCCGTCCGGGCTCGCGCCGCGCATCGAGAACCTGCGTCAGTGGCGCGACCATGTCCTCACGCGGCTGCACCGACAGGTGGACGTCACCGCGGATGCCACGCTCGCGGCGCTGCTGGAGGAACTGCGCGGCTACCCGGTGCCGGAGGAGGCCGTGGAGGCGAAGGAGCGCGACTTCGCGGGCGTGGTGGTGCCCCTGCGCGTGCGCACGTCGCTGGGAAGGTTGTCGCTCTTCAGCACCACCACCGTGTTCGGCACGCCCGTGGACATCACGCTCGCGGAGCTGGCCATCGAGTCGTTCTTCCCGGCGGACCCGGAGACGGCGGAGCTGCTGCGGCGGGCCGCCACGGAGCGGTCCCGCCAGGACACGTGAAGCTCACTTCTTCGCGCGCACGGTCTGGAGCGCCGTGCCCCAGGAGACGACCTGATCCAACAGGGTGCTTACGGTCTTCTCCTTGCTGGGGTCGGGCTTGAAGACGGTGTACTTCTCGAAGTCGGTGGCCAGGAACAACTGCACTTGGGCGCGCACGGTGGCCATCTGGAGTTCGGCGGCGATGAGGCGCAGTTGCTCCACCGCGCGCACGCCGCCCGCGCTGCCGTAGCCCACGAAGCCGGCGGCCTTGTTGTTCCACTCGCCATAGACGAAATCGAGCGCGTTCTTCAGCGCGCCGGACGTGCTGTGGTTGTACTCGGGCGTGACGAAGACATACGCGTCGTACGCGGCCACCTTCGCGGCCCAGGCCAGGGTGTGGGGCTGGGTGTACTTGCCCAGCGACGGCGGAGCGGGTTCGTCCAGCAGGGGCAGGTTGAAGTCCTGGATGTCGACGATGTCGTACTCCGCGTCACCGCGCTTCTTCGCGATGTCGTGGACCCAGTGGGCGACGGAGTCCGCCTTGCGACCCGGCCGCGTGCTTCCGACGATGATGGCCACCTTGATCATGTGAGCGCTGCTCCTGGAAAGGGGCGTGAGACCGCCGCCCGACCTTTTCGCGCACGTCCTCCGGGAGGCAAAGGTGGTTTGCCTGGGCGGTGTCCTGATTCGACCAGAGCCGCCGCTCCTGCCTGGAATTCAGCGGACGCCGTGCCCGTCGGGCGCAGCCAGCCCGCGCTGGACGAACTCCGCGAGCTGCGAACCCGCGGCCTCCAGATCGAATTGGTGATCCTCCAGCCACAGCCCCATCGCTCCGCAAAGGGTCGTGGTGAGGAGCAGGCTGGTCATCCGGGCATCCACCCCCGCTCGGATCTGCCCCAGTTCGATGCCCTGTCGGATCCACTTCTCCAGGGCGCGAACGGTCTGCTGGTTCAGTGCCGCGAGGTCATGACCCCATCCCGAGCGCAGCCCGGGTTCGGACAAGACGATCCGCAAGGCGCAGAGGCGCGAAGGGTCCGACGAGGGCCGCTTGAAGAAGGACCCGAGCATCTTCAGGATGGCGGGCAGGCCCTCCTCCGCCTCGAAGGCCTCCATCGCCGCGCGGAACTCGGCTGCGACGTATTGCATCAGCTCGTGCAGGAACTCCGCCTTGGAGCCGAAGTGATGCGCGGGCAGTCCCCGGCTGTAGCCGGCGGCCTGACCGACCTGCGCGAGCGTGAGGGCCTCGGGGCCTCGCTCCGCGACGAGCCGTGCCCCGGCCGCGAGCATCCGGCGCGCGGCTTCGTCGCGTCTCTCTTCCTGCGTCCTGCGCGTCCGCCGAACCGTCATGTCCGTCCTGGGGGCCCTTGAAGTCCCGCCTCCGTGCTTCATGCGAGCAGGACGATCTTGCCAAGCACCTGGCCGTCCTCCAGCACCTCATGCGCCCGCGCCGCTTCCTCCAGGCGCAAGGTCATCCCGACCAAGGGCGTCAGCTTTCGGGTGACCGCCAGCCCGAACAGCGCCTGTCCCACGTCGGCCAGCTCTGCCGGTCCCATGGAATCAAGACTCAGGAGGGAGAGGACGGGTGACTTCGCGAAGCTCGCGATGAGCGCCGAGCCAAAATCCGGAGTGGGAAAGCCCGCCGCGACGCCGTTGATCACATAGCGGCCGTTGGCGCGCAGCTTCTGGAGGAAGGTCGCCAGCTCTGGCCCCGCCACCGGATCGATGATGACGTCGAATCCACCGGGAACGTCGGTACCGGCCTGACGGACGATGACGTCCTCGACGCCCAGGTCCGCCACGCGCTGGGCCCGCGACGCCGAGGTGAGGGCCGTCACCCGTGCACCTTCGAGCACCGCCAACTGGACGACGCTCGAGCCGATGCCCCCTCCTGCGCCGCGAACCAGGACCCGCTCCCCGGGCCGGAGCCCCGCGCGCAGCAGGGAGAACTTCGCCACGAGCCCGTTGATGCCCAGGGCGATGGCCTCCACGGACGACAGCCCCGGGGGAATCGGGATGAGCAGGCCCGGATCCACCGCGACCCTCTGCGCGTAACCCCCGGTGCGCACGAGCGCGAAGACGTGCTTGCCGATCCACTCGCGCGCGACCCCTGGGCCGGTGCCGAGGACGCGGCCGGCGACCTCGGCGCCAGGAATGAAGCCCGGCCGGTCGAAGCCTGGAAACTGGCCGCGCCGCTGGAAGGCATCCACCAGTCCGACGCCCGAAGCCTCCACCGCGACGACGACCTCGCCGGCCCTGGCGACCGGGTCCGCGACCTCCGTGAGGATCAACCCCTCGGGCCCCCCGAGCTTCTCCACCGTGACGGCCTTCATGCGAACTCCAGGAACGGGTTGGACCCTGCATGGATAAAAATTGCTTGTCGAGATAGCAAGTAGGTTTGCCCGGGGTCTGATCGGACTGGGTGCATGCCCGGATCCGCGCGAGGGGTGGATCCGACCAGGAGAGGGCCTCGGCGCTTCCGCCCGGAAGATGGCGGAGGGGCCGACCCTGGGCTAAGCGAACAGGCAACTTCTCCGGCTGCTTCCTTGCGCCGTGTCAGCCCCTCCGCTACCGATCCCGACCGTGAACGACGACACGCCTGATTCCACGCAGGAGCTGGCCGACGTGCTCCAGGACGTGCGCCGCCACCTGCTCTGGCAGGAAGAGAACGGCGGTCGCGCGCTCCTCGTCGACGCGAAGCTCGCCGCCGAACTCCAGCAGCAGCGCGCCGCCGCCTCGTCGGTGCGCACGATGATCGCCCGCACCCGGCCCCCCGAGCCGGCCGCCG
>SECN01000272.1 GCA_004173515.1 Myxococcaceae bacterium
CCCGAGGACCTGACGCGCGAGTTCAAGTCGCTCCAGGAGGTGCTGCTCTACGTCTACGCGCGCCGCAACGGGGGCGTCATCGACGCGGACGTCGCGGAGCTGGTGTCGGAGCTGGTGTGGGAGGCGGATGCGTCCGCGCAGGCATCCTACGCGCGCGTGCTGAAGACGGAGGAGGTCCGCTTCCGCGAGGCCGCGGTGATGGAGTCGGTGCTCAACCACGTGGAGGTGGGCATCCTGCTGGCGGAGACGGACGGGATGGTGTCGTTCGCCTCGCCGCCGGTGAGCCGGTTGATGGGCGTGCCCATGCGCGCGGTGGTGGGGGCTCGGGCGGCCAGCTCCCTGTCGCCCGTGCTGACGCAGGTCAACGCCCGCCACCCGACGGGAGAGCCCTTCCGCGTGCAGGACATGCCGTTCCTGCGCGCGCTGCGGGAGAAGGGCCCGGTGCGCGGCGTGATGATGGTGGTGGAGCGCCCCGGGGGCAGCGACGCCACGCTGGAGATGAGCGCCACGCCGGTGTGGGAGGAGGACCAGGTCCTGGCCGGCGTCATCCAGACCTTCAGCGACCGGACCGAAGCGGCGGTGAAGACCAAGGCGCTGGAGAGCGCCCACGGCGAGGTGCGCAGGCTCCAGGGGCAACTGCTGCGCCGCACGCGGCAGCAGGCGCTGGGGCAGCTGGCGAGCGGCGCCGCGCACGCGCTCAACAACTTCCTCAACGTGCTGCGGCTGCGCATCACGCTGCTGCAACGCGAATACAAGCCGGAGCACGTGGAGGCGCTGGACAAGACGGTCCGCCAGATTGGCGAGCTGGTGGCGCGGCTCCAGGAGTTCAACGTGCAGCGCACCGAGGAGCGCCTGGCCGACGTGCCGGTGGACCAGACGGTGCGCGAGGCGCTGGAGCTGGCGCGAGGCGAGCTGGAGCAGCGCGAGCACCCCGTGCACACGGAGCTGGACCTGGGCTTTCCGTGGGGCGTGAAGGCGGACGCGGGCTTCTTCCGCGAGCTCATCGTCAACCTGATGCTGTCGGCGAGGGACCGCATGGAGGGCGGCGGAACGCTCCGGATCCACACCCGGCCGGAGGGGGAGGGCTGGCTGGCGCTGCGCCTGGAGGACGGCGGGTCTCCCTACGCGGTGGAGGAGCTGGCGCGCCTGTTCGATCCGCTGCGCCGCGACCCGGGCGCGCCGCAGTTCTCGCTGTTCCTGGCGGTGGCGCGCACGCAGGTGCAGCGCTGGGGCGGGGAGCTGACGGTGGAGAACCGGCAGGACGGCTCGGGTGCGAGCTTCATCGTGCGGCTGCCGCGCTTCCGTGACACCGGACAGGGCGTGGAGACGGTCCTCCCTTCGCCCGCGGCGCTGGCCCCGGGAGGGGTGCCGCACTTGAAGCGGCCCGCGCGCCGCGTGCTGGTGGTGGACGACGACCTGGACAACGCCCGGATGATGGCCGAGGTGCTGGGCGAGGAGGGCTATGACGTGCAGGTGGCGCACAGCCCGGAGGTGGCGCTGCGCATCTGGGAGAAGCATCCCTTCGACGCCGCGCTCCTGGACGCGGTGATGCCGGAGATGACCGGCTGGGAGCTGGCGCGCGAGCTGCGGCGGCGTTCGCCCCAGGCGCTCCTGGCCATCGTCACCGGCGCCGACGTGCGCGGGCAGAACCGCGCGAGCCTGGCGTTGGTGGACGCGGTGTTCCGCAAGCCCATCGACGTGGGGGCCCTGGACGAGTTCCTCACGCAGACCCGGACCGAGGACGAACCGGCCGAAGGGCTGGGCGCTCCCGACGCGGGCCACTAGAGTCCCGTCGCGTGATGCCCCTGGCGGAACTGGAGCGCCTGCGCCGCAAGGTGGAGGCGGGAGACGTGCTCAGCGACGCGGAGCTGGACGCGCTGCGCGCCGAGGCCGCGCAGCGCCCCGGGGCCACGCTGCGCCTCACCGTGGCGCATGCGCTGGTCAACGCGGACGCGGAGCGCGAAGCCCTGCCGCTGATGCAGGCCCTGCGGCGGGACTTTCCGGAGGACCTCCAGGTGCGCCTGGGGCTCGCGCGGGCCCTGCTGGGCTTGGAGCGGCACCGCGACGCGGAGGCCGAGCTGCGGGACGCGCTGGTCCTGAGCCCCGGGGATCCGGAGGCCCTGAAGGTGCTCGCCGTGCTCGCGCTGCGACAGGGCGAGGCCGCGCGCGCCCGTGCCTACGTGGCCGAGGCCGTGGCGCGAGACCCCTTCGACGCGGAAGCGAAGCTGCTGCGCGCGGAGCTGGAGTCCGCGGACCTGCCACCGGTCCCTCGGCCGGAGGTGCAGGTGCTGCGCCCGGAGTTCACCGCCGCGCTCACCGCCGCGCTGGGCCGCGCGGGCGTGGGCTTCCGACGCCAGGGCAGGGACCTGCTGGTGAAGCTGGCCTCGGGCGGCGTGGGCCGCGTGGACCTGGGCTCGCTGTATGCCGCGTACCACGCGGATCCGGGAGCCCAGGGGCTCACCGCGCACGTGGAGGCGCTGGCGGCGCGGCTGGGCGGTCTGTCCTCCGGTGTGGGCCCGTCCGGCGTGGCGTTGGACACGCTGCGGCCGGTGCTGCGGCCGGCGGGATTCGTGGCGGGGACGCAGGGCTCGTTGTTCCGGCCGGGCCCGGAGGGGCTGGAAGTCCATTACGTGCTGGAGGACCCCGAGTTCGTGCGCTACCTGCCCGCGAGCGCGCTCGGGAACGCAGGGCTCACGCTCGAGGCCGTGGACGCGGCGGCGTGGCGCAACCTGGAAGCGCACCCCGCGGACGTGCGCCCGGTCGTCATCGACCGGGGTGAGGTGCGGCTGGCGGAGGCGTTCTCCGGCATCTGGGCGGTGACGGGGGGCGACGGACACGATGGGGCGCGACTGCTCACGAAGTCCCAGCGTCGGTGGCTGGATGCCGCGACGGGCGGGGGGCGCCTGCGCGTGAACCTGGGCCAGCGTGAAGTGGCGCTCCTGTGCCGGGACTCAGACGCGGACTCCGTGCGGGTGCTCACCGCGCTGGGACATGCGCCGGATGGAGTTGCCGACCTGTACCTGCTGGAAGGCGACTCGCTGCGGCTGGCGTGAGACCTGGACGTCAGCGCTTCAGCCCGCCGTTCCCAGGGGCAGCGTCTCCACGAAGCGCACCTCGCGGAAGCCCAGCGTCAGCAGCAGGCCCCGGAGCGAACGTTCCGCGGACTGCCGCGCCTTGTCCTTCAGCCGCGCGTCCTGGCGCACCTCGCGCTCGAAGGCGAGCCGGGCCTTCTCCAGCAACTGCGCCGTCTGCGCGCTGTCCAGGTTGGAGTCGATGACTTCCGTCTCCCCCGGCCGCAGCGCCACCGTCACCTCCATGGGCGGCAGGAGCACATCCACCCGCGTGCCCGTGGCCCTCAGGTGGCTGGCGTCGAAGCGCTGGAAGTCGAAGCCCAGGTGCGCGTCCGCGAAGACGATGGCGCGGCCATGCGGGTTCTTCAGCGTGTAGCTCGCCCAGAGCAGCACGTCCTTCCAAAGCGCGTCGGTGGACTCCGGCTCCGGCGCGAAGGTGACCTTCTTGTAGAGGGCCACGTCCAGCGTCTCCAGCCGCGCCACCTCTCGCATCTGCTCCACCACCACGGCCGGATCCGGTTGTCGGAAGGAGGCCGGGCGCAAGAGAACCCATGCGACCAGCGCGCCCAGGGCGGCGGCGGCGAGGACGGAGAGGACCCGCGAGAGGTTCGCCATGGCCCGCAGTCTACCCGCTTCCTTCCAGGGGGCGTCCTGGGGCAGCGTGTCGGCCGGACTCCGGGCGGGCGCCGGGAGCGTGGAGGCCGGGTGGAGCTGACGGACGCGGAAGTGGAGGCGCTGGGCTCGCACGGCTACTTCGTGCGGGACGCCTTCCTCGGTGAGCCCCGGGCCCTCGCGGTGCGCGGCGCGGCCCTGGCCCGCGTGTCGGCGGGAGCGCTCCGGCCCGCGGGCATCCGGCGAGGCGCGGACCACTCGCTCGACACCTCCGTGCGCGGAGACCACATCGAATGGGTGCTGCCCGGCGCGGACGCCGAACTGGAAGCGCTCTGGATCCACTTCCGCGCGCTGGGCGAAGCGGTGTCCTCCAGCGCGTACCTGGGGCTGGGCCGCTTCGATGTGCAACTTGCCTGCTACCCCGGCGGCGGCGCGCACTACGCCCGCCACCGGGACGCGTTCCCGGGCCAGTCCAACCGGCGCCTCACCGCCATCTGGTACGCCAACGCCGGGTGGAAGCCGAAGGACGGTGGCCTCCTGCGCCTCCACCCAGAGGACACCGGCGCCCCGCTGGACGTGGCGCCGGTGTTGGACCGGCTGGTGGTATTCCTGAGCGAAAGGCTGGAGCACGAGGTGCTGCCCTCGCACGCGCAGCGCCTGGCCCTCACCGCCTGGTTCTACGGCCGGGGGCCGTAGCCCGCGTCGAATGAAGGACCCGGCCCCGCATCGAAGGCGGTCCCCGCGTCGACCTCTCCGCCTCCTCCATCCGTCCGGGGACGGCCTTCCAGCACGCCGATGATGTGGATGGTCCCGGTGCCGGAGCCCGGGCAGTTCGCCGGGTTGCGCTGCAGGGTGAGCTGCACCGACGACACCGGCCCATCATAGACGCTCACGTACGCGGCGCCGGAGTACACATCCCGCCCCGCCGCGTTGAAGGCTGTCACGCCCACCCTCCGATTGGGCCCGGCGGGGACGTTGTTCACCCCGCCCTCGATGTAGCCGTTGCCGACGGACAGGTTCACCGGGCCAATGGGGGCGAAGTCATCGCCCCACACGTAGGCCTGCGCGGACACGACGCCGCAGGCGTCCCCGTCCAGGGAGATGCGCATCTCCACGGACTCTGCTCCCTCCAGGAACCCATCGCCGGTCTCCTCGGGCCCGCAGGCGGCCCCCAACAGCGCACAGCTCATCCCCAACGCAATTCCCCAGCCGGCTCGCTTCATGTTCCTCCCTGGTGGCGCATGGACCGCGCCTTCTTCAGACACGCTCCGCTGCCGGGTTGGGACATGGCCTTCTTTCGGGACGCGCAGGCAGCCCCACGCGGCAATCACCTATGAGGGTGAACGACCGTGCCTGCCTGGCCTCCGGCCAGACTTTATTTTCAGGCCCTGTTTCCAGAGGGGAAAGCCGCGTCCGGAGCGCCTGCGGTGCCTGCCCCCTGGAGCGATCGTGCCTAGGTTGCCCAACAGTCATCTTGGTACGAGGGGATCAGACCATGTTCCAGAACAAGACGAAGCGGCATTGGGTGATGGGGTTGGCCATGGGGGCGTCGATGGTGTTCCTCGCCGGCTGCGGCAGCTCCAAGGCCGCCCGCGTGGATGACGCGATGATGGCGCGCGTTCCCGAGGATCAGCTGGGAGACGTGCGCGAAGCGCAGTTGGCCCGCACCAAGGCCGCCGACAATGTGACGCGCGCCGAGGTGGCCGTGCGTGACGCCGAGCGCGCTGCGGAGGTCTCCCGTCGCAACGGGGACGCCGCGAAGAGCCGCGTGGACGCGGAGAGGGCCGCCGTGAAGGCCGCGGAGGAGACGGGCCAGTCCAGCCCCATCGCCCGGTCCAAGTCCCAGCTCCAGGGCGCCGAAGCGGGCCGCGCCGCGGCCGAGGCCCAGGTCGCGTGGCATGACCGGCAGATCGACACGCGCAAGGCGGAGAAGGACCTGCGCGACGCCGAGCTGAGCGTGGCGGACGCGGAGCTCAACCTGGCCCAGTTCAAGGCCCTGGAGCGCACCGGCGATGTCCGCACCAAGGACATGTCCGAGGCCAACTACATGTCCGCGGTGGCGAACGCCAAGCGCGACGTGGAGGACTCGCGCCGCAAGCTGGACGAGCAGAAGCGCGTGGAGAAGGACGCCCGTGCCCAGTGGGAGCGGCTGCGCTCGGAGACCCCGCAGGCCTTTGGCGGCAGCGGCTCCGCGGACTGACGCGCGTCTTCGCGTGACGTGACTTGAAGGGACAGGCCCCTCGCACCTTCGCGTGCCAGGGGCCTGTCGTGTCTTGGGGCGCTACTCCACCCGCAGCGTGGCGTTGCCCATGACATCGCGCTGGAGGGTGAGCCACAGGCTCTTGCCCGCGCTGTCCACCGACGCGAAGTAGTCCGTGTCCGCCGTGAGGGTCTGTCCGTTGAGCGTCACCGTCTTCGGCGCGCTGGTGGCGGTGTAGCCGTGCACCACCAGCATCGGGTGCACGAGCGTGCGGCCCTGGGTGTCGAACGCCAGCGCCACGCGGTTGGAGGCTGCGTCCGCTTCCCACGTGGCATACACGGGGTTGTAGCCGGGCACGTCATACGTCACCGCGTCGGTGCGCCCCACGCCGCCTGGACCGCGCGTGCGCACGGTGCCCTCGGTGGCGGTGAGCTTCACGCCCTGCCATGCCTCCACCTGCGACGCGAGCTTGAGCACCGGGTCGGATGCGTGCGTGCCCAGCACCATGAAGACCGAATAGCTCTGGTACGGGTAGCCGGAGAGCATCCCGTCATCGCCGATGCGCGGGTACTCCCTGCGGCCCACCGCGCCGAAGTTGCTGCCCCACGCGATCCGGTGGGAGTTGGTGACGGAGGGCAGCTCGTACTGGTTGAGCTGGTAGGCCCAGTTGTAGTCCACGGGCATGGGGCCGGCCGCGTGGCGCGTGCCCCACTCCGGATACAGCCAGTAGCCGCCCGCGGGCTTCTGCTGCCACGTCTGCGTCTGCACGACGCCCATCTCCGCGTCCGGCGCCGCCGTCCACATGCGCGTGTAGGGCACCACGTTGGGCTCGCGGTAGTCCCAGCCGCTGTTCATCGTCACCGGCGAATTCAGCGTGACGAAGCGGTAGCGGTCGCCCCAGCCCAGGCCGGCGATGTCCGTGTTGGCGTTGTCGTCGAAGGCGAGGTCGCCGTAGGGCGAGCGCACGTCGGCCTCGATGAGGTCCGGGTCGAATCCAGACGCGTCGTGGGTGATGGCGTAGAGCGGGTGGTCGCGGCCGGTGGCGAACAGGTACTGCACCGTCACCTGCACCACGTTCCCATCCAGGGACAGCGGCCACTTCAACTCATGCAGCGCGTGGTGGGCACCCTTGAAGAGGATGCGGCCGGTGCCGCGCGCATCCTGGGTCCAGGCCCCCCATGTCTGGCCGTCCTTCAGGTGGCTGGTCACCATGCCCCAGCCGGGCACCTGCGAACTCTGCCCATCACAGGTGCGCTGGGCCCCGGCGGCTTCGTAGGTGTAGCGGCGGATGTAGCCGCCATTCCAGCCCGCGGGATCCGCCGCGTCGTTGCGCACCAGCGACACCGACCGCACGCGACAGTCGCCATCGCGCCAGACGTAGCGGTCCGTCTTGAAGCCGTTCAAATCCTTCGCGCACTGCAACCGCACTGGCGCACATGCTCCGCTGGCCGGGTCGGTGGAGGGCACATCCGTCGCGCACGCGTCCGCGACGTGGACGTCGTCGGGATTCTCGTCGCCCGGGCGCACGTCCTTGCCGCCACAGGACGCCAACCCCAGGGCCAGCAGGGCCCCGGCGCCGCGCGCGAAGGGATGGGAGGTCTTCATTCCAGATGTCATGGTCGGTCCCTCGGAGAAGTGCCTGGGTCTCCTGCCACCCTCACCGCAGGTGACGCAAGCCTCCACTCCGAGCCCCTGCCTGTTTCCTCGAGCCTTGAAGCAGGCAGGCAGACGGGCCCCCGGTGGCATGACAGGGGGGCCCCGGAGCGCCAGTTCCATGGGCACCCTGGAGGAATGGCGGATGGATGGCGGCGTGTCGCGGTGGGAGTGCTGGGCCTGTTGTCCTTGCCCGCGTTCGCGGCGGAGGGGGTGCAGGGGCGGGTGCAGGAGTTCTTTCTCGGCGACGGGGCCGCGCCCCAGCAGCAACGGCAGATCGAGCTGGGCACGGGCCTGGAGTGGACGCGGCAGCAAGGTGAGACGCAGTACGAACTGCCCGTGTTCGCCGAGTACGGGCTCAGCGACCGGGTGCAGGTGGAAGCCTCGGTGGCGCTGACGACGCCAGAGGATCCGCGCGGGCTGGACTCGGCGGAGGCCGGCGTGGGCTGGGCGCTCATCAACGACGGACGACGTGGCTTCACGCTCAGCGTCGGAGTGGACCTGCTGGCCACGCGCGCTGCGGTGGACGACCGATTCCGTCCGGGCTTCGAGCCGTACCTGCTGGCTTATCAGGACATGGGCCCGCTGGGCTTCAACCTCCAACTCAAGGCCGAGCAGCTTCCTAGCGTGCGCGGCCTGGGCGGTGAACTCCATCCAGACTTCGCGGCGGGTGCGGTGCTGGAGTTGGGCCCGTTGCGGCCCATGGTGGAGGCTGCGTGGCGCGACGAGGACGGCACGTCCACGGTGCTCCTGGCACCGGGCCTGCTCGCGCATCCGGCGAAGTCGCTGGAGCTGGGCGTGGCCGTGCCGTGGCGCCTCCACGCGGACGGAGCGCGCGACGTGGGCGTGATGGGAATGCTCATCTGGCAGGGCGGCGGGGCCTAGGGAGGACCTCCGCCGTCACCAGGGATGGTCACCCAATTCCGCGACCCGAAGTCCTCCGCGAGGACGCGAGCCTCGCGGAGCGCAGTCGTGGGCAGCGATGTCGCGCTGGAGCGGAAGCCAGGGTGGGACCATGGACAGAGGCATCCGCCGGGCCTGCTTCACGCTGAACCGGTCCGACTGTCGGACAGGTTCACGCCATCTGAATTCGCAGACCGCGATGTCGCACTGGAACGGAGGTCAGGGCGTGTCCATGGACTGAAACATCCGGTGGCCCATTTCACGCCGACCTGGTCCAACTGTCGGACAGGTTTGTGCCACGTGAATCCGCAGACCGCGACGTCGCGCTGGAGCAAACGCCAGGACGGGTCCATGGCCAGAGGCATCCGCCAGGCCCGCTTCGCGCCGAACTGGTCCGACAGTCGGACAGGTTTGCGCCACCTGCAGGCCCGGGCCGCGCCGGATCGTCAAGGTGACTGTAGGCCCCGCAGTCCGTGCCCGAAGTGATGCGCAAGGACGCGCGCGCCTCGTGGAGCGCCGCCGTGGGCCGCGACGTCGCGGGCGAGTACGCCAGGACGGGTTCACGGGCAGAGGCGTCCGCCGGGCCACTTCACGGCGAACCGGTCCGACAGTCGGACCGGTTTGCGCCACCAACTGCCGTATGCCGCGATGTCGTGCTGGCGCGAACTCCAGGACGTGTCCACGGGCAGAGGCGTCCGCCTGGCCACTTCACGGCGAACCGGTCCGACAGTCGGACCGGTTTGCGCCACCAATTGCTGTATGCCGCGATGTCGTGCTGGCGCGAACTCCAGGACGTGTCCACGGGCAGAGGCGCCCGCCAAGCCACTTCACGGCGAACCGGTCCGACAGTTGGACCGGTTTGCGCCACCAACTGCCGTATGCCGCGATGTCGTGCTGGCGCGAACGCCAGGATGGGTCCACGGGCAGAGGCGCCCGCCGGGCCACTTCACGGCGAACCGGTCCGACTGTCGGACCGGTTTGCACCACCTGACGCCGAGGGCCGCGCCGGACCGCCAAGGTGGTGAGTGGTGAGGACGGTAGGTGCTCCAGTCCATGTCAGACGCCTCTGCTTGGATGGCCGCGGCTTGGGCGAGGAGGGGGATGGGGATGGAGC
>SECN01000273.1 GCA_004173515.1 Myxococcaceae bacterium
CCTCCTGCTCCACGGGGGTGGTGGGCTGGGGCTCCTGCGCCTCATCGGCCTTGCGCGCGGCGTTCGAGCCGGCGCACCCGAGCAGCATTCCGCAGACGATTCCACTCCACACGAGCAGTCGCATGTTCCTCCCAGAGGGGCCCTTCCGGGCCGGTTGGCGGGCGCCGTCGCTTCCCGACCCGTGAGTTACCGGCGGTGACGGAGCGCCGCATCGTAAGCGGCCCGCGTCAGTTCCGCGGTGCGGGCCCAGGTGAACTTCGCGGCCTGATGGATGCCGGACTCCGACAGCGCCCGGCGCTCCCCGGGTGAGCCGAGCAGCCGGTGGATGACCACCGCCAGGCCCTCCGCGTCGTCCGGATCCACCGCGGGGGCCGCGGCGCCGCACACCTCCGGCAGCGAGCCCGCGGTGGACACCACGGTGGGCGTGCCCAGGCGCATCGCCTCCAGCGGCGGCAGGCCGAAGCCCTCGTAGCGCGAGGGGAAGACGAACAGCGCCGCGCGGCGCATCAGCGCGTAGAAGACGGACGGCGGCTGGTAGCCCAGGGCCCGGATGTCCAACCCTTCGGAGCGCAGCCGCGCGATGCGCGTCTCCACCTTGCCGGAGCCGAACCAGCTCTGGCCCGCGAGCACGAGCGTGAAGGGCCGGCCCTGCGCGGCGAGTCGCTCCTGCGCATCCAGCACCAGATCCACGTTCTTGCGGACATCGAGCGAGCCCGCGTACAGCACGTAGTCCTTCGGCAGCGTCAGCGCGCGCAGGAAGTCCTCTCCCTCCGCGTCCAGCTCCGGCACGTTCACGTGGTCGACGCCGTTGGGCACCACCACGGTGCGCGGCTCCACCTGCGGAAAGCGGCGCAACAGGTCATCGCGCGTGCGCTCGCTGATGCACACCAGCCGGTCCGCGAGGGTCAGGCTGCGCGCGAGCCACAGCCGGAACTGCCAGCGGAACGGCGTGGACACCGTGTCCGGCATGTCCAGCGGCACCAGGTCGTGCACGGTGAGCACGTAGGCGGTGCCCGGCACGCGCCGCAGCGGCAGGTTGAAGTTGCTGAGCGCGTGGTAGACGGGCGGAGGCGAATCCCGCAGCACCCGGGGCAGCGTGCCCAATGTCCACGTCGTCCGCTTCTGGACGCCCCGGGGGTGCTCTCCCGAGGTGCGCGCGCCCATCCGGTCCAGCGCGACGCCCTGGGCTTGCAGCGCGCCAGCGAGGCAGCGGGTGTACAGGCCGATGCCGGTGGTGGGCTCGTCCCAGAGGGTGGCATCGAGAGCGATGGGTCCGAGGGTCGACACGAGGCCGCCTCATACCATGCCCCTGTGCTAGACACGGGCCCGCATGGCGGTCCACCAGTTGATCCCGAGCTTCGGCCCCGGCGATGCCTCCGGGCAGGCCGCGCTGCACCTTCAACTCCTGCTGCGCCGCATGGGGCACGCGGGCGACATCTACGCGGTCCACAACATCAGCCCCGCGCGCTTCTACCCGGGCACGCCGCTGGAGCACGCGCTCGTCGCCGGCCGCGCGCAGGTCGCCGCGATGGCGCCCTTCCTGGACGTGTCCATCGGGGACTCGGACTACAACTGCGCGGAGCTGCGCGTCGCGGGCCACCGCAACGTGCACACCGTGCAGCTCTTCATCGAACCGGAGCGCTTCGCGGGCGCCGGCGCGGATCCGGAGATGCTCGCGGGCCTGAAGGGCCCCGGCCCTACCCTGGTGTCGGTGAGCCGGGTGATGCCGCACAAGCGCTTCGAGGACCTGCTCGCGCTGCACCGCGAACTGCTGCGGATCCGTCCCCAGGCGCGCCTGCTGCTGGTCGGCGGCTATGAAGCGGGCAGCCGCTACTTCAAGGGGCTCCAGCGCGAGGCGAAGGCCCTGGGCGGGGTGGAGTTCCTGGGGCGCCTGTCGCATGCGCGGTTGGTGGCCGTGTACCGCTCCGCGTCCGTGTTCGTCTCCATGAGCGAACACGAGGGCTTCAGCGTGCCCATCATCGAGGCCATGGCCGCGCAGGTGCCGGTGATGGCGTACGCGGCGGCGGCGGTGCCGGAGACGATGGGCGGCGCGGGCATCGGGTTCGACCAGAAGCGCTTCGCGTTCCTCGCGGAGCTGGCGGTGGACCTGACCGAGGACCGCTCCCTGCGCCAGTCCGTCATCGACGGCCAGACGCGCCGCCTCCAGCACTTCTCCCCCGCCGCCGCGCAGGTGTCGCTGGCGAAGGCGCTCCAGGGCGTGGTGGCCCCGCCGCCGCGTCCGCGAAGGACTCCGAAGCGGCCTCGCGTGGCGTTGGTGGTGCAGCGCTACGGCGAGGTGACGGGCGGCGCGGAGAGCCACGCGGCCCAGGTGGCGGAGCGACTGGCGCCGCACTGGGACATCACGGTGCTCACCACCTGCGCGAAGAACCACCTGACATGGGAGAACGCCTTCCCGCCGGGCGAGGAGCGCATGGGCCGGGTGAAGGTCCTGCGCTTCCCGGTGACGCGCACGCGCAACATCCACGCGTTCAACGCGCTGTCGCGCCAGGTGTTCGACCGGAGCAACGAACGGCTGCGCGAGGAGCAGTGGGTGGCGGAGCAGGGCCCGTTGAGCCCGGGCATCATCGACCACCTGGCCTCCACGCAGGACGCGTACGACGGCTACCTGTTCTTCACGTACCTCTACGCGCCCACGGTGATGGGGCTGCCGCTGGTGGCGGACCGCGCGATGCTGGTGCCCACCGCGCACGACGAGCCGCCCATCCGCTTCGGCGTCTACGGGGACGTGTTCAACCGGCCCCGGGTGCTGATGTGCAACACGCCACCGCAAGCTGCGCGAGCGCTACGCGGACGCGCCGGAGCTGGTGCTCGCGGGCGAGGCGCACATGGAGCTGCACGGTGAGGGTGTGCGGCACGTGGGGCGCATCGAGGAGCAGGACAAGCACGACGCGCTGGCCGGGGCGCTGGCGGTGGTGGTGCCGTCGAAGTTCGAGAGCCTGTCGCTCCTGACGCTGGAGGCGTTCGCGCACGGGACGCCGGTGCTGGTGAACGGGCACTCGGACGTGCTGGTGGGACAGGTGGAGCGAAGTGGCGCGGGCCGGGTGTACCGGGGGCTGGCGTCGTTCATCGAAGGACTGCGCGAAGTGGGCGAGGCCCGCGACGCGCTGGGCAAGCGGGCCCGCACCTACGCGCAGGGACACACGTGGCCCCAGGTGGTCGCGGCGTACCGGGAAGAAATGGCGCGCATCGTCGAGGAGACACACCGATGAAGCTGCTCGGACGGGACATTCCCACGGGGGCCCTGGTGGCCCGCATCGAAGAGCGGCTGCGCACGCGCGGGCTGCCCACGTCGCAGAAGGCGGAGGTGCCGGAGGACGGCGTCGAGCCGCGCGTGGATCCGCTGTCGTTCAACATGCACGCGCTGGAGGAGAACGCGGACACCACGCGCGCCCTGCCCCTGCACACGCACCGGGGCGGCGCGGGACAGGTGGTCCTCCTGGCCAAGTGGGCCTTCCGCAAGTCGTGCCAGGTGTTGATCAACGAAACGCTGGGCAGGCAGCGCGTGTTCAACGGGCTGGTGCGCGACTCGTACGCCCAGCTCTCCGCGGAGGTCATCCGGCTGCGCCGCGAGGTGGAGACGTTGCGAGCCCAGCAGGCCCGGGCCCCGCAGGCCGAAGGTGGACGGGCGGGAAGGACGCCCGCGTTCGAATCCAGCCGGCACCCGAAGCCGCCTCCGGACATCGACTACGGCCACCCCTCCATGCCCGCGCATGACGGGAACAGCCGCCCTCCGAAGCCACACGCGTCGGAGGCCGGGCAGGCCCGTCCGCCGAAGCCGCCTCCGGACATCGAGTACGGCCGTCCGGCCCCTGCCCCGGGCCCCCGGGAACAGACCGCTCCCACCGGGAAGCAGACGCCCGCGCACGGCCCGGCCAACACCGCCGCGACCGTCCCCACTCCGCCGTCGAGCAGCGCGACTGGACGTCCCTCCAAGCCCCAGCGCCCGTCGCGGCAAGGTCGGCAGGACAAGCCCCGCACCGCCGCCACGCAACCGACCCGCGCCCAGCAGAAGCGTCCCGCGAAGCCTCCGCGCGCGGCCCGCGAGGTACCTCCCCGCCCCGAGGGTACCGCCAGCCCCACCGAGCCCGTCCCCGCGAAGCGCCCGCCCGCGCGCGGCACCCGGGCGAAGCGCGGCGGCCCGAAGAAGCAGTAGCCTCGCGGACCGCGTGTCCATCGCAGTCGAGGGGGAACCGTCATGCGTTCATGCATCATCGCCCTGGGCCTGCTGGCCCTGCTCGGGTCCTCGCGGGCCGGGGCCGCTGGCAATGCCGTCGCGATCATCTGGAAGGGAGCCAAGACCCAGGCCGACGCCGAGGCCCAGGAGAACGCCTGGGGCGACCTTGGCAACGTGCTCGAAAAGACAGGCCTGAAGCTCCAGGACGGCCATCCCAAGCTCGTCCAGAGCAAGACCGTGCCTGGTCTCAAGCCCGGCTTCTGGGTGTGGCTCCTGGGCGTCTGCGCCCCGGAGGAGGCGTCCTCCATCGTCGAGCACCTCAAGCTGCTCTCGCCGGAGACCTACTCCCGCGAGGTGAAGGTCCCCGCGAAGAAGCGGTCCTGCCCCACTCGCGAAGGCGCCGCCCTGGAGGCCCGGGAGGAGTCCCTCAAGCTGCCTTCCGGCGAAACCCTGCGCGTGCTCACCCGCGAGGAGCGCGAGGAAGACGTCGAAGAAGAGGAAGGGAAGTGGAACCACGGCTCGCTGACCCGGTACCACTTCGTCCTCTTCGGCAAGGACGGCGCGGTGCTCGGCTCCACGGACGCCGTGGGCGAGGAGGAGGTCGACAAGAGCACGGGCGAGGGCCCCACCGCCTACCGCTGCGACAGCACGAGCCTGGAAGCTTCCAAGGAGGGCACCTTCATCTTCACCCGGACCTGTGGCGCGCGAGCCGGCGAGTGCGGCGCCCTGATGTCCGCGGACGAGGTCGTCACCGTGAAGGTGAATGGAAGCTCCGTCTCCGCCAGCGCCCCGAAGCGTCAGAACGAGCAGTACGCCGAATGCGACTGAGCCCCCTTCAGGGGAACCGGTAGACGGTGACGTAGCCGTCCCGGTACACCAGTTCTCCGCCCAGTTCGTCCTCGATGAACTGGTGACGGACCGGGTGGAAGTAGTGGGTCACGTACCACTTGAAGTGGTGCTTCTTCAGGAAGCGCCGCATCTCCTCGCGCTCCTCCGGCGGGACGGTGCCGAACGCGGAGCGCATCCCTTCCGCCGCGCGGAACAACCGCGAGTCGACGAGCCCCGACTCGCGCACCGGCAGCCGTGACAGCCGCGCGAACGACACCGGCTTGCCGTGGAAGATCTGCTCCCACTGCCCCTGGATGTTGTCCGTCAGCACCGCCACCGGCATGGGCGCCTGACGGATCTCCTCGAACACGGCGGGCAGCCGGGGCACCTGGGGCATGAGCATCGCCAGGCCCCGGTACTCCACGTTGGGCACCAGTGCCACCGCGAGCGCCGCCGCCACGCCCAGCCGCGCATCGCGCCGCGACGCCCACGCCCCCGCGTGCGCCGCCGCGAACGCCACCAGCACCGCCAGCGCCAGGTACGTGAGCAGCACGAAGCGCACCGGCATGCCGCCGCGTGAGAACAGCGGCACCACGTGCTTGAACACCACGTAGGGCATTGGAATCTGGACCTTGAGCGGCTGGCCGAACGCCGTCAGCGGCTCCGACCACGACAGCCAGACCGCGAGCGCCAGGAACAGCACCACGTCCCGCCGCCACACGCGCTCGCGCCACGCCGGCACCAGCGCCACGCCCACCCCGATGCCGAAGAGCAGCACCACCGGGGACAGCCGGTCCTCCAGCCCGATGTTGAGCACCGTCCCCATGGACAGCACCGCGAAGCCCAGCCCCAGCCCCAGCCACCGGCGCCCGTCCGGCACACCCCGCCACAGCGCGAACACCGCCAGCAGCGGCGTCACCCAGCCCAGGAAGGTGCCCGACTCCTCCGTGTTGGTGGACATCTTCGTGCGCACCAGCTCCTCGGAGAACTCACGGGCCCTGGCCGGCAGCGACAGCATCCACGCCGAGCGCGTGTCCGGGATGAAGAACGCGTACAGGTCCGTGAAGTAGTCGGAGTCCCCGTGGTGGATTTGAAGCGGCGCGGGGAAGGCATGCATCAGCAGCGGCACCAGGGGAGGCACGCACGCGAGCCCCGCGCAGAGCCCCGCCACCGCCGCGCGACGCACGAGCGGATCCTTCCACGTGTCCAGCGCCAGCAGCGGCCCCCGCTTCCACCGCTCCGCCACCACCCACAAGAGCGAGAACAGCGCGATGTACACGAGGTAGTAGTAGTCACACAGCAGCACGTACAACGCGGTCACCGCCAGCCCCGCCAGCCACCGCCGCTTGCCCTCGTCCAGCCACCGGAAGAAGCAATAGAGATAGAGGGGCAGTCCCTCCAGCGCGGACAGGTTCAGGTGCGCCGTCGCGTGCGCCAGGTGGTAGCGCGAGAAGTTGAACACGCACGCGCCCGCCAGCGCCGCCGCCGCCGAAAGCCACGGCCCGTGGCCCGCGCGCTCCAGCAGGTAGCGCAAGAGCAGCCACGACGTGTAGCCCGTCAGCACGAAGGCGCCGAACATCACGACGTTGTACGCCGCCTCCACCGGCATCCACGGCAGCAGCACCACGCCCCAGAGCGTCTTCGCGGGCGCCAGCGTGTGCCAGTACAGCTCCGCCCCCAGGGGCCAGTGCAGCAGCGGCGCGTAGAAGGGGTTCTGCGGCTGCACCCAGACGGCCTGGCGCATCCACCAGAGGTGCCACATGTTCATGTAGACGTCCTCCTTGCCCACCAGCACGTGCCCCTTCAACTGGGACACGAGCGGCCAGGTGTGGAACGCCGACAGGACGAAGGACACCCCCAACGCCAGCGGGTGGAGCGCCCACCGCATCCGGCGGGACATGGGCGGGGACATGGCCGGCGGGGGACTCAGAGAGGCCGCTCGGCGGCCATCAGCATGTTGTCACCCAGGTTGAACGGGATGGACCAGTTGGACGGCACGCCCCGCCGCACCAGCTCCAGCACCGGCGCCGCGGGCGTGAAGCTCGCCCCCACCTTCCTCAGCAGGTAGTCCGCGGAGATGATGTGCGTGTACGTCCGCGCGTCCGTGACGTGGAAGCCCACCTCCTCCAGCAGCATCGCCAGGGTGCGGCGGCCGAAATAGAACAGGTGCATGTCCATCAGCCACGGCCACTGCCCGCCCATGACCCGCGCCAGCAGGCTGCCCGCGTCGATGGTGGACAGGTAGACGCGGCCGCCGGGGCGCACCAGCTTGAGCGCGTCCTTCAGCTCCTCGCGCGGATCCGCGAAGTGCTCCACCACGTCCCACAGCGTCACCACGTCGTACTGGAGCCCCTTCGCCGCCAGCTCCCTCAGGGGCACGCCATGAACGGTGAAGCCCAGGCCGCGCGCGTGGTTGCCCGCCCAGCGCGACAGCTCCAGCCCCTCCGGACGGAAGCCGGCCTCCCGCGCCACATCCAGGAAGTAGCCGCAGTAGGCGCCCACATCCAGCAGCGTGCGCCCCTGGGCCGGGCCCAGCTCGCGCAGCACGCGGCGGAAGGTGTGGTAGCGGTTGTCCTTCTCCGCGACGTAGAGCGGGTCCTCCACGTCCTGGTACGCCTGCAGCAGCGCATCCGGCGACTGGATGGGCCACTGGAACATCATCCCGCAGTCCTCGCAGCCCCAGATGGGCGGGTGGCTGCGGTGGCCGAAGGAGGTGCAGTTGTAGGCAGCCGCCCCCTCGGGTTGGGTTCCGGCGACGCGCGCCCGGTGACGCAGCCGCAGGCGCCCTCCCTTGCAGAGGTAACAGGCGTCCGGCACGGGAGCCAGGTGCGGTTCGGCGGCGCGGCGGGCAGCGTTGTCCATCATGGCGGCGCACCGTAATCCCAAGGCGGGACCGCCTCAACACGTCGGGTGGGGACAAGCGGGGGCACTGGCCCCCATCGCCTGGGCCCATCGCCGCCTCTCAGCCCCCTTGCTTTCCGGACGACACGCCGCGAAATAGGCCCCCTTCCGGAATCGTTGTCCCAGGTTCTCCTCCCCCGTCCCGTGACATGCGCGCCTTGAACGAACCCGCCTCCGCCCCTGCTCCCACCCTCCACCTGGGCCTGCCGGGTTTCTCCTTCGAGGACCTGTACCGCCCCAGCGGCCTGCGCCGGCTGGCGGAGCGCTTCGATGCGCAGCTCCAGGGCGACGCCCCGGAGCTGTTCCAGGCCTTCGACGCCTACCGCAAGTCCGGGGGCACCTCCCCGTCCGGCCCGGCCGAGTCCGACCTGCTCATCCAGGTGGCCCGCCACGTGTCGCGCTTCGTCGCCACGCTCTTCGGCATCGGCACGGAGTCCGACCGGCTGGCCCGCCACCTGCGCGGCGAGCTGCCGCTCTTCGACTTCAAGCGCGAGTTCATCACGCGCCGCGTTTTCAAGAAGGGCGCCCAGGACCGGCCCACGCTCGCGGAGTTCCCGGCGCTCGACGGCCGCATGCGGCTGCTCATGCAACTGGGCTTCCCGGACGCGCTCGCGCACGGCGACCTGGAGCGGGCCCTCGCGGAATCCATCCTCACGCTGCTCGACATCGAGCGGCTCTTCTCCGGCAACCTGCCCCCCGCGCACGCCCAGCGAGCCCCCGCCCTGCGCGAGCAGTGGGCCGCCCTGCGTCTGGCGCTCACCGCCGCCCCGGAAGGCGCGGACGCCTTCGGCTCCAGCCTGGTGATGAAGGGCGACGACGCGGCGGAGCTCCAGGCCGTGCGCGCGCTCCTGTCCCTGGCGGACCGGTGGACGTACGCCCGGGCGCTGCACCCGGAGACCAAGGCGCTCTTCCACACCTGGCCCACGCTGCGGTTGCCCAAGCCCCTGGTGTTCGACCAGCTGGTGCAGTTGCAGCGCCCGGACGCGGAGCTGGAGGAGAAGACGGAGGGGCTGGAGCACCACCTGCGCCACCGCGACGGTTTCAAGCTCACCGACCGCCGGGGCACCTCGCGCGACGTGATGAACGAGGTGGACTACTGCGTCATCTGCCACGAGCGGCAGAAGGACTCCTGCTCCAAGGGCTTTCCCGCGAAGGACCCGGTGGCGGAGGGGCACTCGTTCAAGAAGAACCCCCTGGGCATCCCGCTCACCGGCTGCCCGCTGGACGAGCGCATCTCCGAAGCGCACGCGCTCAAGCGCGAGGGCGACTCCGTGGCGGCGCTGGCCATGGTGACGCTGGACAACCCGATGTGCCCGGGCACCGGCCACCGCATCTGCAACGACTGCATGAAGGCGTGCATCTTCCAGAAGCAGGAGCCGGTGAACATCCCGCTGGCGGAGACGGCCACGCTCACCGACGTGCTGGAGCTGCCGTGGGGCTTTGAAATCTACGGCCTGCTCACGCGCTGGAACCCGCTCAACATCCGCCGCCCGTACGCCCTGCCCTACGTGGGCCGCAACGTGATGGTGGTGGGCCTGGGCCCCGCCGGCTACACGCTGTCGCACTACCTGCTCAACGAAGGCTTCGCCGTCACCGGCGTGGACGGCCTCAAGATCGAACCCTTCCCCGACGAATTGGTGGGCCGGGGCGGCCACAAGCTCTCCCCCATCCGCGACTGGCGCGGGCTCACGCGGGAGCTGGACGAGCGCGTGCTGGAGGGCTTCGGCGGCGTGTCCGAGTACGGAATCACCGTGCGCTGGGACAAGAACTTCCTCACGCTCATCCACCTGACGCTCGCGCGCCGCGAGGGCCTGCGCATCTACGGCGGCATCCGCTTCGGCGGCACGCTGACCCTGGACGACGCCTGGGCGCTGGGCTTCGACCACGTGGCCATCGCCGCGGGCGCGGGCCGTCCCACCATCATCGGGATGAAGAACAACCTCATCCGGGGCATCCGCAAGGCGTCCGACTTCCTGATGGCGCTGCAGCTCACGGGCGCCTTCAAGCGCGACTCGCTGGCGAACCTCCAGGTGCAGCTGCCCGCCATCGTCATCGGCGGCGGCCTCACCGGCGTGGACACCGCCACGGAGCTGATGGCGTACTACCCGGTGCAGGTGGAGAAGACGCTGGAGCGCCACGAGAAGCTGGTGGCGGACCTGGGCGAGGCGGGCGTCGTCGCGCGCCTGGACGCCGAGGAGCGCGCCACCTACCAGACCTTCCTGGAGCACGGCCGCGCGGTGCGCGCCGAACGCCAGAAGGCCCAGGCGGAAGGCCGCCTGCCGGACTTCATCCACCTGGTGCGCTCGTGGGGCGGCGTGAGCCTCTGCTACCGCCGGGGCCTCACCGAGTCCCCCGCCTACCGCCTCAACCACGAGGAGGTGACCAAGGCGCTGGAGGAAGGCATCCGCTTCATCGAACGGATGAGCCCCGTGGAGGCGCTGCCCGACGAGTCCGGCGCGGTGCGCGCCCTCAAGTTCGAGCGCATGGTGACGGTGGACGGAAAGCTCAAGGGCAGCGGCCAGTACTTCGAGCTGCCGGCGAAGACGGTGTGCGTGGCCGCGGGCACGTCCCCCAACGTCACGTACGAGAAGGAGTACCCGGGCACCTTCCAGTTGGACATGCGCAAGGAGTACTTCCAGGGCCACGAGCTGGTGGACGCCGCGGACGGCACCCCGGACCGCTTCACGCTCCAGCCGGTGGCGGCCTCCGAGGATCCGGAGGTGAAGGTGGGCTTCTTCACGTCCTACCAGCAGGACGGCCGCTTCGTGTCCTTCTACGGCGACAACCACCCGACCTACGCGGGCAACGTGGTGAAGGCCATGGCCAGCGCGAAGGACGGACACCCCCAGGTGGCGCGCCTGTTCGCGAAGGAGATCGCCGGCCTGGACTTCACCGACGAGGGCGCCCAGTCCGCCCGCGAGGCGAAGCGCGCGGAGCACTTCGCGAAGCTGGACGAGGCTTTCCTCGCCACGGTCGTCGCGGTGAACCGCCTGACGCCGACCATCGTGGAGGTGGTGGTGCGCGCGCCCTTCGCGGCGAGCCACTTCCAGCCCGGCCAGTTCTACCGCCTGCAGAACTTCGAGCGGAACGCACCCCTGGTGGACGGCGTGCGCCTCACCATGGAGGGCCTGGCCCTCACGGGCGCGTGGGTGGACAAGGAGAAGGGCCTGATGGGCACCATCGTGCTGGAGATGGGCTCCTCCTCCCGCCTGTGCGCGGCGCTCAAGCCCGGCGAGCGCGTCGTCTACTTCGCCGGCTACCGGATGAAGGCGGACTCGTTCAAGCAGGAGGAGATTGAACTGGGCACCGACCAGGTCATCTGGTCCGTGGACGGCGGGGAGATGCTGGACGTCCGGCGCCCGCAGGACGCGGCCTTCCGGGGCAACGTGGTGCAGGCGATGGTGGCCTACGCCGAGGGCAAGCTGGGCGTCGCGCCCGTCATCTCCCTGAGCGAGGTGGACCGCATCATCGCCATCGGTTCGGACCGGATGATGCGCGCGG
This sequence comes from Myxococcaceae bacterium, assembly GCA_004173515.1. Taxonomy (GTDB): domain Bacteria; phylum Myxococcota; class Myxococcia; order Myxococcales; family Myxococcaceae; genus Corallococcus. Next base: position 11,426 of record SECN01000273.1, read on the forward strand.
TGGCCGAGGCGCGGCACGGCATCCTCCAGCCGTACCTGAAGCCCGGACACGAGGCCATCGGGTCCATCAACTCACCGATGCAGTGCATGATGAAGGAGATCTGCGCCCAGTGCCTCCAGCGGCACGTGGACCCGCTCACCGGCAAGGAGACGTGGGTGTTCTCCTGCTACAACCAGGACCAGCGCCTGGACCACGTGGACTTCGTCAACCTGAACCAGCGCCTGCGCGGCAACACGGTGCTGGAGAAGATGGGCGACACCTTCCTCGCGCAGCTGTTGAAGAAGGCTCCGCACCTCAAGCGCGTGTGAGTCAGTGCCGCACGCCCGCGAAGGCCTTGAGCATGTCCTGGTAGTTCTTCGTCAGGTCGGCTTCGCGGGTGAGCACCACGTCCACGTTGGCGTCGCCGAACTCGCGGCGCGCCTCCGGGAGCTTCTGGAAGGCCTCCACCTCGCGCCGCATGGACTCCACCTGCGGCGCCAGCTCCTGCTGCTGCTCGGCGGGCATGCGGGCCTGGAGCGCCTCCAGCTTCTTGAGCTCCTCCTCGTACTGGAGCGTGCGGCCCATCTGCCGCTGGCTGATGACGGTCGTGACGACCTCCGCGATGCGGTTGACCTCATCGGTGGTGAGCCCCGCGGCGGTGCGCGCGTCGGTCTCCGCCTGGGCCTTGCGCTCGATGAGCTTCAGGCCGGAGCGGGCCGCCTCCAGCGCCTTGGGCGTGCCTGCGTCCATCAGCGGCCCCATGTCCTGCAGGCCCCGCATCAGCGAGCCGTAGACCTCCAGCATCTTGCGCTGGTAGCCCACGTACGCATCCAGCTTGGCCTTCGTCACCGTATAGGGACCGTCCCCGTCGGCGCCGGGGGCCACCTCGCCCTCCAGGCGGGCGACCGTCTCCCCACCTTCGGTGCCAGCCTCCGGGCCCGAGCCGACCGTATCCTTGCGACACGCGGAGAGCATGACGACCACGGGCAACCACCACCACAGCTTGCGCATGCCACCTCCAGGGACCGCCACCGGCGTGGGGCAGTGTATGCTCCGACGGGCCACGGCGAGTTCCGGTTGCCGAACGCCGACCCCCCGTCGCCTGTTCCGGTCACTGAACATTCGCCTCATTACCTTTGACCTACCGGGCCACGGTCATGTACGAACCGCAGGCTTGTCGCGTTCAGTGGAGGGACTTTGAGGCTTTTCCTGGTAAGGCACGGCGAAGCGGCAGAGACCCCTGAAGGTCTCGGCGACGAGGCGCGCGCGCTGACCGCCAAGGGCCGCGTAAACATCGCCCAGCACTTCGCGTCGCTGTCGGAGCGCATGGGGCCCATCAGCCTCATCCTCACCAGCCCGCTGGTGCGGACGGTTCAGACGGCGCAGATCCTCTCCTCCGCGGCGAAGTACGAGGGCATCCTCCGCGCACACCCGTGCCTCCTCCCGGAGAAGCCGGTGGGTTCGGTGGATCCCGTGCTCAAGGAGCACAAGGAAGAGAACCTCGTGCTCGTCGGCCACCAGCCCTCCATGGGCGCGCTGGCGGCGCACCTGCTGGGGCTGCAGTCCTTCCCCAAGCCGGTGAACCCGGGCACGGTCATCGCCATGGAGTGGCCGGAGACGCCCACCAGCACCGAGGACCAGGTCCCCGGCGAGAAGGGTGAGAACCCCCCCGCCCAGCACCTGAAGTTCCTGTTCTACGCCGCCCCTGGCCAGCAGGTCCTCGACGTCATCCAGTGACGTCGGGAACGCGGCCATGATGGACGAAGCCCGCTACAACCCGCTCGTCGCCGCCGCGTTCAAGCGCATCCTGGCGGCGGCGGATGCCTTCGACCCGGACGTGCTGGAAGCCGACGTCACCGGTGACATGGTGACGCTGACGGCCGCCTCCCGGGAGAAGTGCATCATCAACACCCAGCGCGCCGTCCGGCAGCTCTGGGTGGCCGGCCAGGGCCAGGGCATCCACTTCGACTATGACGACGCCTCGCGGGCCTGGAGGGACGACAAGGGCAAGGGGCTGGAGCTGTACGCCTTCGTCGCGGGCGTCGTGAAGCACCTCACCGGCCAGGACTTCCCCTACCCCTCCTGAGCGCCGGGGCCCGCCTGGGCCACCACCACGCTGTCGCCCCCGCCCGCCTGGGCCCGGCGCAGCGCGTCCCCCGCCTCCTTCAGCAGCCCTCCGAAGCTCAGCCCTGCCCCCTGGGTGAGCGCCTTCGCGTTCCCCACGGGTTCGGACACCGCCACGCCCACGGACGCCGTGGCGCCCGGCAGGGCCTTCAGGGAGGGCATCCGTTCCCGCAACCGCTCCGCCACCACCCGGGCACCAGAGCGCGGCGTGTGAGGCAGGAACACCACGAAGCGGCTGTCCGCGAAGGGCACCACCACGTCGATGTCGCGCACCCCCGCCGTCAAGAGCCCCAGCGCCTCCGCGAGCAGCGCGGTGCGCGCCTGGGGCGCAAGGCTCAGGGTGTGCTCGGTGAAGCGGTCCACCTCCACCAGCAGCAGGGAGATGGGGTAGCGGTAGCGCCGGCTGCGCTTCACCTCCATCAGCAGCAGGCGCTTGAGGAAGTCGAAGTCCGGAGAGGAGCTCACCGCGAACAGGTCCGTGCGGGAGGCCCGCCGCTCCGGAAGGCCTCCGGGACGCGCCGGGATGGCCACCGCCGGAGCAGCGGACTCCGGATGCACGGGGTGCATCGCTGCCCCTGCCAGGCGCAGCACCAGCCTCACGCAGGTGACCACGGTGCCGCGCTTGAGGGGCCCCACCAGACACCCCTCCGCCCCGGCTTCGGCGGCGCGGGTGTCCGCGTGCTCCTCGTCCGGCGGGTACACCAACAGGACGGGGAGCCGGGAGCCCTTCTGGCGCAGCTCCTGGCAGAGGGCTTCCCCGTCCACGGGAAGGCTCGCGGACGCCACGAGCACCGCCGGTGGACGGTCTTCCAGCAGACGGCGCGCGTCCACGGCGCTGCCCACCCAGGCGACCTCGTGGCCGGCGCCCTCCAGGTACCTGCGCAGCGCGCTGGCGACGGGAGCGGACGGCTCGGCCAGGAGGACGGTGGCCATCAGACCTTCATGACCTCGGCTTCCTTGGTCGCGTAGATCTTGTCGACCTCCTTGATGCCCGCGGCCGTCTTGTCCTCCACGTCCTTCGAGAAGCGCTTGAGGTCGTCCTCGGTGATCTTCTTGTCCTTCTGCTGCGCCTTGAGGGCTTCCAGGATGTCGCGGCGGTGGTTGCGGATGGCCACCTTGTGGTCCTCCGCCTTGGTCTTCACCTGCTTGACGATGTCCTTGCGGCGCTCTTCCGAGAGCGCCGGGAAGGGCAGGCGGATCACCTCCCCGTCGTTCATCGGGTTGATGCCCAGGTTGGCCTCGCGCAGGGCCTTCTCGATGTCCTTCAGGACGCCCTTGTCCCACGGCTTGATGATGATGAGCCGGGCGTCGGCCGCAGTGACGTTGGCCACGTGCGCCAGCGGCGTCGGCGAGCCGTGCTGGTCCACCCGGATGCCGTCGAGGATGGCGGTGCTCGCGCGGCCCGTGCGCACCTTGGCCAGTTCCTTCTTGAGGTCGTCCAGCGTCTTGTCGATACGAGGCTTCAGTTCCGCGACGGTGTCAGCCATTGCAGTCTCCTCCAGAAGCTTGTGTCAGCCCTGCCAAGGGTTTCAGGCCCAGGCCGTCTCGGTGGCCCCGACGACGGTCCCGAACTCACCCTGCTGACCCATGACGGCGCGGTGGATGTTCCCGCGCGTGCCCAGGTCGAACACGATGATGGGCAGCTTGTTGTCCATGCACAGCGAGATGGCCGTGGAGTCCATCACGTTGAGGTTCTGCTTGAGCACGTCCATGTACGTGAGCGTGCGGTAGCGCCGCGCGGAGGGGTCCTTCTTCGGGTCCGCGTTGTAGACGCCGTCCACCTTGGTGGCCTTGAGGATGACCTGCGCGTTGATTTCCATCGCGCGCAGCGACGCGGCCGTGTCGGTGGTGAAGTACGGGTTGCCCGTGCCCGCGGCGAAGATGACGACACGGCCCTTCTCCAGGTGGCGCACCGCGCGCCGGCGGATGTAGGGCTCGGCGATCTGCTCCATCTTGATGGCGGACTGCACGCGCGTCTTCAAACCCTGCTTCTCCAGCGCGTCCTGCATCGCCATGGAGTTGATGCAGGTGGCCAGCATGCCCATGTAGTCCGCGCTGGCGCGGTCCATGCCTTCCGTCGCGCCGGCCACGCCTCGGAAGATGTTGCCTCCGCCAATGACGACGGCCAGCTCGATTCCCGCCCGGGACAGCTCGGCGATTTCTTCAGCGATGCGCGTGAGGGTGGGGGGGTGGATGCCGTACTTCCCCTCGCCCATCAGGGCTTCGCCCGAAAGTTTGAGGAGGATGCGCTTGTAGGGAGAGGTGGATTCGGACATACGCGACCGCTTCTATCCCCCGCCCCTCGCCCGATCAACGACGGAAGTCGTGCGCGGGGCCGCACCGTCCGATGCCGGGCGTCCGGACGCCCGAAGTGGGGTCCAGGAATACCAGGGGCCGCGCCCCCGGAGCTTCCCTGTGAGGGGAAACCCCGAGCACGCGGCCCTGGGCACGGCATGACGGGAGGCGGGCTTTACGCCTGGCCCAGCGTCTTGGCGACCTCGGCGGCGAGGTCGTCCTTCTTCTTCTCGATGCCCTCGCCCACTTCGTAGCGGACGAAGCGGCGCACGGAGACCTTCTCGCCAATCTTCGCGGCGCGCTCGGTGATCATCTCACCGACCTTCTTCTTGTCGTCCTTCACCCAGATCTGGTCCACGAGGCACACGCCCTCGTAGTACTTCTCCATCTTGCCCACGAGGATCTTCTCCAGCATCGCCTCGGGCTTGCCCTGCTGCTTGAGCAGCTCGCGCTGGATCTCCTTCTCCTTGTCCATGGCGTCCTGCGGCACTTCCTCGCGGCGCACGAACTTGGGGCTGGCCGCGGCGATCTGCATGGCCACGTCCTTCGCCAGTTCCTGGAAGTCAGTGTTGCGCGCGACGAAGTCGGTCTCGCAGTTGACCTCCACGATGACGCCGATGCGGCCGCCGTGGATGTAGCTGGTGACGATGCCTTCGGCGGCGACGCGGCCTTCCTTGCCGGCGGCGCGCGAGATGCCCTTCTTGCGCAGCCACTCCTCGGCCTTCACGAAGTCGCCCGCCGTCTCCGACAGGGCCTTCTTGCAGTCCATCAAGCCCGCGCCGGTCCGCTCGCGGAGGTCCTTCACCATCTGGGCGCTGATCTCAGCCATGTGCGTCTCTCTCTATCTTCTGCTCCGAGCACGGCGGCGTGCGCCGTGGGCGGAAGCCATGAGTTCAGGGGGGTACCGCTGGAACGAAAAAACGGAGACGGCCGGACAGCGGGCCTTGGAAGGTGCCGCCCGGCCGACTCCGGAAGCTGCGTGGGAAGCGGGGACGGCCGCGACTACTCGGCCGACGGCGTCTCGCCACCCTCGGCGGCCGCGGGCTGCTCGGCGGCGACGGGGGCGGCAGCGCCCTTCATCTCCACGAGGGGGCCACGGCGCTCGCCGCCACGGTCACCACCACCACCCCGGCGGTCATCGCGGTCGCGGCGGTCGTTGCGGCGGGGACCCCGGCGATCATCGCGGTCGCGGCGGTCGTCACGGCCCTCACGCTCCTCCTGCTCGTCGCGCTCGGCGGCGCCGGACGCACGGTAGCGCGCCGCACCCTCGAGGCACGCGTCCGCGATCTTCGACGTGAAGAGCTTGATGGAGCGGATGGCGTCGTCGTTGCCCGGGATGACGAAGTCGATGCCGTCCGGATCGCAGTTCGTGTCCACCAGACCAATCAACGGGATGCCCAGGCGGGTGGCCTCGTGGATGGCGATGTGCTCCTTCTTCGGGTCGATGATGAAGACGCAGCGGGGCAGCTTCGCCATGTCCTTCACGCCGCCCAGGTTCTTCTCCAGCTTCTCGCGCTCGCGGTCGAGCTGGGCGACTTCCTTCTTGGGCAGGCGCTCGAAGGTGCCGTCCTCGGCCATCTTCTCCAGCGTCTTGAGGCGGTCGATGCCCTGCTTGATGGTCTTGAAGTTCGTCAGCGTGCCACCCAGCCAGCGGCTGGTGACGAAGAACTGACCGGCGCGCGCGGCCTCCTCGCGGATGACGTCCTGCGCCTGCTTCTTGGTGCCGACGAAGAGCACCGACCCGCCACGGGCCGTGATGTCCGCGACGAAGCGGAAGGCCGCCCGGGCCATCGTCACCGTCTTCTGCAGGTCGACGATGTAGATGCCGTTACGGGCACCGAAGATGTAGGGCTTCATCTTCGGGTTCCAGCGCTTGGTCTGGTGGCCGAAGTGGACGCCGGCCTCAAGCAGCTGGCGCATCGTGATGCCGCTCGCGGCGGCCATCGCCTGGGCCTGCGTCTGCGTATCCTGCTGGGTTTCCATGGTGCTTTGTACCTTCCGGTTGTGTTCCGCCACGCGCGTTCTGGAGTTCCCGGCCCTGGCCCTTCCACCTGGAGGGGCACCGGAGACCGGCACGCGCGTGTGAGTAGTGGGTGCTTCGACTGCCTTCGGGCGTACGGCCCGGCCCCTACATAACAGGGCGCGGCGTCCTTAGCAGAACGCTTGAGAGGGGCGCAAGCTTCGGCACACGGCCCGTCCAGGTTCGCCCCGGTCAGGCCCGCTCCCCTCCCCTGCGGCCGGCCGGCAAAGCGACCGGCGCGGCCCCCGCTCCACTTTCCAGGGAGGGCGGCCGCGCCGGAGGGCACGACTTTCAGCGCTTCAGCGGGGCCTAGGCGTTGGCCTCGTTGGCGCCGTGGCACTTCTTGTACTTGCGGCCGCTGCCGCAGGGGCAGGGGTCGTTGCGGCCCACGCGAGGGGCGTCGGAGGAGGCCGCGGCGGCCGCGCGCTGGGCGACGGGCGTGGCGGTGGACTCCTCGATCTTCCCTTCGGCGTCCGCGCGGCCTTCCACGGCCTTCTGCTGCTGCTGGGCGAGCTGCCGCTGGATGCGGGCGGTCTCCTCCGCCGCGCTGGAAGCGGAGCGGGCCTGGACGCGCATCATCTGGCTGACGAACTGCGTCTTGATGGCGGAGAGCATCTGGATGAAGCCCTGGTAGCCCTCCTTTTTGTACTCCTGCTTCGGGTCCTTCTGGCCGTAGCCGCGCAGGCCGATGCCCTGGCGCAGGTGGTCCATGGCCAACAGGTGGTCCTTCCAGAGCTGGTCGATGGTGGCCAGGTACCGGTACTGCAGGAAGCGCATGAAGTCTTCGCTGAACTCCTGCTCGCGGGCGGTGAAGACCTTCTCCGCCGCCGCGTAGATCTGATCCTGGAGCTCGTCGCGGTTGCCCGTGCCCTCGAAGCTCATCTCCAGGTTGAAGGACTCCTTCACCGCCGCGGACAGCGAGGCGATGTCCCAGGTGTCGGAGCTGCGCGTGGGGGCGTAGGTGTCCGTCAGGGACATGACGACGTCCTCCACCGCGTCCAGCACCATCTCCCGGAAGTCCGCCCAGGTGATGACGCGCTCGGAGCGCGTCTTCACGCGGGTCTTCAGGTCCTCCTCGTACTCCACCAGCGGGATGCCGGCACCAGAAGCGAGCACCTGACGGCGCAGCTTGTAGATGGTGCGCCGCTGCTGGTTCATCACGTCGTCGTACTCGAGCAGGTTCTTGCGCTGGTCGAAGTTGTGGCCTTCGACCCGCTTCTGCGCGCCCTCGATGGCCCGCGACAGCCAGATGTGCTCGATGACCTCGCCCTCTTCCATGCCCAGGCGCTCCATCAGCGTCTGGATGCGCTCGGACCCGAAGATGCGCATCAGGTCGTCTTCCAGCGACAGGAAGAAGCGGCTGGCGCCCGGGTCACCCTGGCGGCCGGCGCGGCCTCGCAGCTGGTTGTCGACGCGGCGGGATTCGTGGCGCTCGGTGCCGATGATGAAGAGGCCGCCCGCGGCCATGACGTCCGCGCGCTCCTGCTTCGTCAGCTCCTCGTTCTTCGCCTTGGTCTCCGCGAAGCGCGCTTCCCAGTCCGCCAGGGCGGCCTGGTAGGCGGTCATGTCCACCGGCTGGCCATCCGACGACTCGGGGACCTCCGGCGGCGAGCCCATGGCGCTCTTGGTCATGACCTCCGCGTTGCCGCCCAGGAGGATGTCCGTGCCTCGGCCGGCCATGTTGGTGGAGATGGTGACGGCGCCCTTGCGGCCGGCCTGCGCGACGATGTCGGCTTCGCGCTGGTGGGCCTTGGCGTTGAGGACGTTGTGCGGCACGCCGCGCTTCTTGAGGAAGTTGGCGACCACCTCGCTCTTGGCGATGGACACCGTGCCCACGAGCACCGGCTGCCCGGCCTTGTGCAGCTCTTCGATCTGCGCGGCGACGGCCTCGAACTTCTCGCGCTCCGTCTTGTAGACCACGTCCTGCTGGTCCAGGCGCACCGCCGGCCGGTTGGTCGGGATGACGCGCACGTCCAGGTTGTAGATCTTCGCGAACTCCTCGGCTTCCGTGTCCGCGGTGCCCGTCATGCCGGACAGCTTGGAGTACATGCGGAAGTAGTTCTGGAACGAGACCGTGGCGAGCGTCTGGTTCTCGTTTTCAATCTTCACGCCCTCCTTGGCCTCGATGGCCTGGTGGAGGCCGTCCGACCAGCGACGGCCCGGCATGAGGCGGCCGGTGAACTCGTCGACGATTTGCACCTCGCCGTCCTTCACCACGTAGTCCTTGTCGCGCTTGTAGAGCGTGTGCGCGCGCAGGGCCTGCTCGACGTGGTGCAGGGTTTCAATCTCGCCCGGGTCGTAGAGGTTGCCGACGCTCAGGCGCTTCTGGAGCTTGTCGATGCCGTCGTCGGTGAGGGCCACCGCGCGGTGCTTCTCATCCAGGGTGTAGTCCTGGTCCGGCACGAGGCCCGGGATGACCTGATCCACCCGGTAGTACTTGTCGGTGCTGTCCTCGGTGGGCCCGGAGATGATGAGCGGCGTGCGGGCCTCGTCGATGAGGATGGAGTCCACCTCGTCGACGATGGCGTAGTTGAGTTCCCGCTGGACGTAGTCCTGCAGACGGAACTTCATGTTGTCGCGCAGGTAGTCGAAGCCGAACTCG
>SECN01000755.1 GCA_004173515.1 Myxococcaceae bacterium
TTGGCCTCCGCGTGGACGGTGGCCACGCAGTGGCCGTTCTCCATCATGTGGCCCACGTCGTCGCAGTGGGGCAGCCCGCGGATGGCGCCGTTGTAGCCGGTGGACAGGATGGTCTTGTCGCGCACCAGCACCGCGCCCACGTGCTTGCGATCACAGGTGGCGCGCGTGGCCACCTGCTGGGCGATGTCCATGAAGTACTGATCCCAATTGCCCCGAGCGGACATGCGCGAACCTCCGGATGACGTGCCCCCGTGCTCTACCGCCGGGGCACGCCCTGTCCAGTTCGCGAATCCAGCGTGGGACCCGCCACGTCCAATCAGCGACTGGCGGTCTTCTGCGGACCCGCACCGTCCGCGTCCGTGCCGCGCTCCAGCAGGCGGCCGAAGCCCTTCGCCTGGAGGAAGCCGCGCACCTTGGCGCTGGGCGCGGCGAACGTCTCCCCGGGCATGGGGACATCGAAGCTGAAGTTCTGCGCCGCCACCTCGAAGTCCACCTTCGCGGTGCGGTAGCCCTCCACGATGGCCAGCAGCTTGCCCGTCTCCAGGCTGAAGATGCCGCCGCCAGAGGCCCCGTAGCCGATGGGCGCGTCCGTCTTCAGCATGCGCGGGTGCTTCGTCTCCGGATCCCACTCCACCTGGGACACCATGCCGCCGGAGATGGACAGCGCGCGGCCGTACGGGGACGCGGCCACCACGACGTCCTCACCGGGCTCCAGCTCGTCGTCCGTGGCCAGGTCCGCCGTGGGCCACGTCACGCCCGTCACGCGCAGCAGCGCCAGGTCCACGTCCGGCACCTGGCCCGTGGCGACCACCTCCGCGGCGTACTCGTGCGACTCCGCGCGCCGGTCCTGCACCACCTTGAGCACCGGGTCCACCAGGTCGCCCTGCTCCACCGCGTGCGCGTTGGTGAGCACGTAGCTGACGGGGCCCGCCTCACCGACCTCCGTGCCGATGACGACCCCGGAGGCGGAGCGGCGCACCTTGCCGGCCTCCGTCGTCACCAGCCGCACGTTGAGCGGGAGGATGCGCCGCACCATCGCCTTGCGCGTGGGCTGGGCCACGGGCGCGGGCATGGAGCGCACGCGCTCCACCACGAGCGGGGCCTGCGTGTGCATCACGACCGGGGCTTGCGCCGCGCCCGAGGAGGGAGCACTGGCGCACGACACGAGGGCCAACAGGACGGGGGTGCCCAACAGCAACCGGTTCATCAACGCTCCAGGCAGGAAGAGGCGGGACGGGAGACGACGACACACGCGCGAGTCGGCAGCGGTCTCCATCATCCCGAGCCCGGGCCCGGATTGAAAAGCAGGCGGGCAGGCATCCTCTTCTTCAGGGTGCCCGCCCTTGGCCCGCGTCACGTCACGTGTAGCGCTGACGCATCAGGAAGAGGATGGCGTCCTTCGCGCAGAACTCGCAGTAGCCGTAGCGCTCCGCCATCGTCTTGAGCGTGCCCTGCACCTGGGACTGCTCGCGCGCGGAGAGCTGGTTGCGGTCCTCGGAGAGGTACTTGAGGACGTTCTCCTTGTTCTTGCGCAGCACGCGCTTGCGCTCCTCGAAGTAGTGGTCGCGCAGGCGCTTGAACATGTCCGGGAAGATGCGCGGGTAGTCCATCACGCCCTCCGGGTTGTCCAGCCGGTGCGCGCCGATGGAGGCGATGAGCCCCCGGCGGAAGTCCGCGGGCGCTTCCCCCTGCGGCATCACGATGGCCTCCACCTCCGCCATGCGCGCCTCGTCCGGCTTCTCCGACTCGCCCGTCACGCGGTTGCGCATCTTCTCCCCGCGCACCCAGTGGCTGACGCTCTGGATGTAGCGCTCCACCAGCTCGCGGTACTGGCCTTCAGAGACGAGCCCCATGGAGTCGCGCACCTCCGAGTCCACCCGGTCCAGGTACTCGGACTCCACCACGCGCACGAAGGCCTCGTGGTCGTGGTAGCCGTCCATCACCTCCTGGAGGAGGAACTCGTAGACGCTCTTGTCCTTGCAGAGCGCCTGCAGCTCCTCCAGCACCGCCAGCGCGTGCAGGCACTTGTAGTCGGGGTTCTGCGCGGCGTTGAAGAGCGCGGTCTTGATCTC
>SECN01000756.1 GCA_004173515.1 Myxococcaceae bacterium
CAGATGCGCCAGCCGGTGCGCTTCACCGACGCGGTGGGGGCGCTGCTGGAAGAAGGCTGCGGGGTGCTGCTGGAGGTGGGGCCGGGCCAGGATTTGACGCCGCTGGTGCGCGCGAGTCTGGGCCAGGACCGCGAGCGCGTCCGTGCGCTGGCCACGCTGCGACGGGGCGGGACGACGACGGAGCAGCAGGGCTGGCTGCAGGGCGTGGGCGAGCTGTGGAGCGCGGGCGTCGCGGTGGATTGGAGCGCGTTCTACGCGCACGAGCAGCGGTTGCGGCTGCACCTGCCGACGTACGCGTTCCAGGAAAAGGATGTGTGGGTCCAGGCGCGGGCGCGCGCCCTGCCCTCCGCCTTCATGCCGCCGGGTGCGCCCGTGCGTGCACCGCAGAACGTGTCACCGGCGAGCGTGACGGCTCCGGCGTCGGGTGCCGGCTCGATGACTCCGGTGCATTCCGGGGTGCACGGAACCGTGTCTCCGACGGCGCAGCAGACCGGAGCCATGACGTCCGGAGCGCAGGGGCCTGTTCTTTCGCACACCGCATCGACGCCGTACGGAACACCGGGCACGGTGGATCCGCAATCCTCCACACCGCACGGCTCCATGCCGGCGCACACCGCGCTTTTCGGAGTGCAGCCCCCCTCGACGTCGGCGTTCGGTACTCCGGCCGGTGAGGCTGTTACCTCCGCACCGTTCGCGGGTCGTGCTCCGGCCACCCAATCCGGTCAGGGCGCGCTGGCACCCACGGGCCGAGTGGCCACGGTGACACTGTCTCCCTCGGACACCCCATCGCACGCGGGCCCGGTGTCTCCGAATCTCCCGGCCCCGACGGCCAGGGACGCAAGCCCGCTCGACTCCACACCGCCGCCAGTGCCCAGCATCGCGCGGACGCTTCACGATGGCGTCTTCCTTCCCACAAGCGCGACCGCGCAACCGGCGCCCGAGGCCACGAATGCCTCCAACCGGCCGCTGTTGCCCGGTCTCTCCGCGCACACGGCCTCCGAATCGCTGGCCCCCGCCGCCGTTCCCGTAGGCCGTGAAGATGCGCCACGTGGTGACGTCGAGGAACGCGTCGCCGCGCTGTGGCGCGAACGCCTGGGCCTGGACTTCGTCGGCCGTGAGGAGAACTTCCTCGAAATCGGCGGCAACTCGCTGACGGCCGCCCAACTCCTCAACCAGGTGCGTGACACCTTCGGCGTGCAACTGCCGCTGGCCGCGCTCTTCGAAGCGCCCACCGTCGCCGGCATCGCCCAGCGCCTGGAGCCCCTGCTGCGGCAAGCGCCGCAGGCGCAGGTGTCCGTGGAGCTTCCGCTGGTGCCGCTGCCGCGCACGCGGGAGCTGGCCCTGTCCTTCGTGCAGGAGCGCGTCTGGCGCCTGGAGCAGCACCTGCCCGGGCTGTCCGCGTACAACATCCCGTTCGTCCTGCGGCTCGACGGCGTCGTGGAGGCCGACGTCCTGGAGCGCGGCATCCAGGAGATCGTCCACCGCCACGAAGCCTTGCGCACCACGTACGACGTGGTGGACGGCCGCCCCGTGCAGCGCTTCCACGCGCACGTCCGCATCCCATTGGTTCGTGTGGAGCTTCAGGGGCCGTTGGAAGCCCGCGAAGCCGAAGCGCTGCGCCTCGCCCGCGAAGACGCCGCCGCGCCCTTCGACCTGGTGAAGGGCCCGGTGATGCGCTCGACACTCGTGCGCCTGGACACGCACGTGCACATGCTGGTGGTCAGCATCCACCACATCGTCTGCGACACGCTCTCCGTGGCCCTCTTCGTCCAGGAGTTGGGCCAGCTCTACGACGCCTTCCTCCAGGGGCGTCCGTCTCCCCTGCCCCCGCTGCCGCTGCAGTACGCGGACTTCGGCCAGTGGCAGCGTCAGAGCATCGCGGAAGGGCGCCTGCCCGAGCAGGAGCAGTGGTGGCGGCAGCGGCTGGCCGGCATGCCCCGGCAGATTGATTTGCCCACGGACCGTCCGCGCACCGCGCACAGCCGCACGCTGAACTCCGCGCGCATGACGATGGAGATGCCGCCGGCGCTGGCCCGGGAGCTGTCGGCCTTCTCGCGGCGTGAGGGCTT
>SECN01000757.1 GCA_004173515.1 Myxococcaceae bacterium
TTCGTGGGCTTCTTCGCCTGGGGCCACCACATGTTCGTGTCCGGCCAGTCGACCTTCAACGCCGGCGTGTTCGGCGTGCTGTCGATGCTGGTGGGCGTGTTCACGGCCATCAAGGTCTTCAACTGGGTGGGCACCGTCTACAAGGGCGCGGTGGAGTTCAGCACCCCGTTCGCCTACTTCTGCGGCTTCCTGTTCTTCACCGTGTTCGGTGGCATGACGGGCATCGCGGTGGCGACGGTGTCGCTGGACGTGCCGTGGCACGACACGTACTTCGTCGTGGCGCACTTCCACTTCATCATGGTGGGCGCGACGATCATGGCCTTCCTGGCCGCGCTCCACTACTGGTTCCCGAAGATGTTCGGCAAGACGTACCACGAGGGGTGGGGCCTGGTGTCCGCGGCGCTCATCATCCTGGGCTTCAACGCGACGTTCATCCCCCAGTTCCTCCTGGGCAACGCGGGCATGCCGCGCCGCTACTACGAGTACCCGGAGCGCTTCCAGGCGCTGAACGTGGCGTCCACGGCCGGCGCGTCGCTGCTCGCGTTCGGGTTCATCATCATCGCCATCTACCTGACGTACGCGCTCATCTACGGAGAGCGTGCGGACAACCCGTGGAACAGCAAGGGCTACGAGTGGCTGACGGCGTCCCCGCCGCCCACCCACAACTTCATTGGCCCCCAGCCGACCTATCCCGAGGAGCCCCACTTCTACGTGGATCCGAACACGGGCAAGGGCGAGGTGTCGGATGTCTAGCGCGCACGTGACACCGGGCTCGGTGCCCGGTCCGAAGTTGGCCGCCCACTTCGCGTCGCTGGAGGTGCAGAAGCACGCGGCGCGGCTGGGCATGTGGCTGTTCCTGGCCACGGAAATCCTGCTCTTCGCCGGTCTGTTCGCGTGCTACGCGGCGTACCGCTTCCTGTTCCCGGAAGCGTGGGCCGCGTGCAGCCGCGAGCTGGACCTGACGATGGGCACCATCAACACGGTGGTGCTCATCACCTCCTCGTTCACCGCCGCCATGGCGGTGCACTACGCCAAGGAGGGCAAGAACAAGATGGTGGGGCACATGTTCGTGCTCACGCTGCTGATGGCCATCGCGTTCCTCGTCATCAAGTTCTTCGAGTACAAGCACAAGTTCCACATCGGGACGCTGCCGGGCCGCTACTACTTCTACGAAGGCATCCAGCTGCCGGGCGCGCCGCTGTACTTCACGGTGTACTTCGCCTCCACCGCGCTGCACGGTCTGCACGTCATCATCGGCATGACGGTGCTGATGTTCTCCACGGTGCGCGCGTACCGCGTCGGGGACTTCAACGCGAACAACTACACGATGGTCGAGCTGGGCTCCATGTACTGGCACCTCGTCGACCTGGTGTGGATCTTCCTCTTCCCGTTGCTGTACCTGGTCTGAGAGCTACGACATGGCCATCGCGAACGAATCTCAGCAGGAAGAGCACAACATGCAGGAGCACCACGGCGCCGGTCGCTACGTGGTCATCTGGCTGGTCCTGCTGGTGCTCACGCTCGTCACCGTCTTCACCGGCCGCATGCACCTGCCGGACTTTGGCCTGCTGCTCGCCATCGTCATCGCCAGCGTGAAGGGCACGCTGGTGGCGCTGTACTTCATGCACCTGTCCGAGCACCGCGGCGCGAACCGCCTGGTGTTCGGCGTGTCCATCGTCTTCGTGGTGCTGCTCATCGGCTTCACGCTGATGGACTTCGGCACCCGCTTCCGTCTGGCCAACCCTCCGGGCTCGCAGTACAGCGACCTGCAGGCGGTGGACATCGGGGCGAACAAGGCCGAGGGCCGCCAGGGCGGGCACCTGGATGAGAAGCAGAAGAAAGAGACGCACGAGTAGCCTCGCCGTCTCCCCGTCTTGAAGCACGAACGCGGCGCCCGGGATTCTTCCCTGGCGCCGCGTCGCTCTTTGCGGGGTCCTGCTTCGCGACGACGACTACAGCGCGATGGTCAGGTTGAAGGAGAGCGCCGTGTCGGTGGACACCTTGCCCGGGGGCGGTGCGCTGTCCGACTTCACGAGGAAGCCCACGCCCAGGGCCAGCGCGTCGGTGAACTCGGTGATGACGCTCACCAGGATCTCCGCCTCTTCCTGGAAGGTGATGTCCTTGGAGATGCCGTAGCGGAACAGGGCACCGAAGCGGGGACCGCCGATGTCCACGTCCGGCAGGTCCAGGCGCTCCGGGTAGTACTGGAAGCGCGTCTCGCGGGCGTAACGGAAGGCGAAGTCGGTGCGCAGCGTGGCGTCGCGCGTGCCCAGCTTCTCGTCCTTCTTCTCGTCGAACCAGAGGACGCTGGCGCCGGCTTCACCGTAGGGCCGCGACTCGACGCTGCCGACGTGGTCCGTCAGGGCGCCCGCCAGCAGGTAGCCGCTGAGGTGCTCGGTGAAGCGGCGGTCGCCACGCAGCTCGATGCCGGCGTTGAGGGCCACCACCTGCGACAGCGACTCGACCTCCCCCTCCAACTGAGGCGGGCGGCTGCGGCCGTACGCGCCGAAGGCCTTCACCGAGTAGATCCAGTGCTCCGTCTTGCGCAGCGCGCTCGCGAGCCCGCTCACCGTCAGGGTGGACGCGTTGCCCGTGAGGGAGATGAGGCTCAGGCCCACGCTGACGTCCCAGGTGCTGGGGG
>SECN01000024.1 GCA_004173515.1 Myxococcaceae bacterium
GTGGGGCAGGTGGAGGCCGTGGCCATCGCGGCGGACGGCTTCACGGTCACGCTGGCACCGGGGGCCGTGACGATGTCCTCGCGTGGGACGAGCACTTCAGGCTCCGGCTCGAGCCTCCTCAGGGCGTGGAAATCCTTCAGCGGTTTCAAGAAGGCCATGGGGCCCGCGGGCACGGGAAGGCAGTGGCATCACGTGGTTGAGCAGACTCCGGGGAATGCAACGCGGTTCGGGCCAGAGGCCTTGCACAATGCTGAGAATGTCATTCCCCTGGATGAGGCATTGCATCGGCGTGTGAGCGCCTTCTATTCGACGAAACAGCCCGAACTCACCGGTACTTCAAGTCTCACGGTGCGGCAGTGGTTGAGCACGCAGTCGTTTCAGGCGCAGCGCGACTTCGGTCTGCTGTCCATTGAAAATGTCCGCAAAGGCATATGGCCATGACGATTGAAGAGCTGGTCCACCAGTTCGCGGAAAACGTGGCCGCGCAGACTGATGCAATCTGGCGCGGAGATGCCACGGCCGGAAACAAGCATGCAAGAAAGTATATCTCCGCATTCGACAGGCTCCGTTCACAAGGGGATGCCGGGCGTCAGGCGTTGACCGTGTTGTTTGAACACCCGCGCATGGATGTTCGCGTCATGGTCGCCGCCTACCTGCTTCGCTATCGGACGAAGGACGCCATGGCTGTTCTGGAAGAAGCGGCCAAAGGGGAAGGATTCGTGCCCTTCAAGGCGAGTCAGGCTCTGAAACGCTGGGAGGAGGGCAACTGGGCGCTCGACCTGGAGTAGATGCAGCGCCCGCTTCTTTCACGGCCCCCAGTTGACCTGATGGCTACTCGTCGGTAGGTTACGATTCAGTAACCTACTCGCCGGTAATGTCGCGGCGTCGCTGGAGCCCCCATGTACCTGGCCGTCTGTGGCGCCGTCTTCCTTGGGACCTACCTGCTCAACATCCTCGTGATCACGGTGGGTTACCACCGGGGCCTGGCGCACAAGGCCGTGCGCCTCCATCCGGCCCTTCGCATGGCGATCATCCGGGGTGGCAACTGGTTCACCGGCCTGGAGCCGAAGGCGTGGGTGGTGATGCACCGGCTGCACCACGAGCACTCGGACACGCCGCTGGACCCTCACTCGCCCGTCAATGTCGGCATCCTGGGAATCGGGCTGGAGCAGCTTCGCAACTACAAGAAGGTCATCATCGGGCTGCTGAAGGAGCGGCCGGAATACACCCGCTACGCGAAGGACCTCGACTTCCCGCTGAGCAGCCTGACCCGCTCCGGGCTCTGGTACCTGCCATACCTGCTGCACGGCGCTGTCGGTCTTGCGCTGGGGCTGGGGGTGGGGTGGCTGTTGGGCGCCGCGTGGTTCCTCGGGATGATGAGCCACCCGGTGCAGGGCGGCATCGTCAACTCGCTCGGGCACGCGGTGGGTGGGCGCAACTTCGAGACGTCCGACAACTCGCGCAACAACCACCTGGCTGCGTGGCTCATCCTGGGCGAGGGCTTCCAGAACAACCACCACCGCTATCCAGGCTCTGCCTCGTTCTCCTATCGCTTCCACGAGGTGGACCTGGGCTACGGGGCGTGTGTGCTGCTGGAGAAGCTGGGGCTGGCCACCATCCAGCGCGGCTCCCTCATCCCGAGGCCCCCTCGCGAGCAGAGCGTCGAAGCGCCGGCCGGACCTTGATCGCCCGGCATGTGTTTGACGGGCATCAACTGTGGCGCCTGGGTGGTTGTGCTTGAAGAAGGGCTTCGACAGGCTTTGGCGGAACGCATCGATCCCAGGAGGCGACCATGAGCAAGGGTGGCGGTGGAGGGAGCAAGGGCGGGAGTGGTGGCAGCGGGAGCAAGGGAGGCAACGGAGGCGTCGTCCGTCCCCCCAATGGTCCAAGCACCACGGGCAGGCCCTCCGGTGATGGCCGGGGAAACAACGCTCCCACCCCCAAGTGACGCGCTCCCGCGTCAGCCACGGTGGGCCGGAGACATCCGGCCCCCAGACTTCTCGACGCTCGTACCGGTCCGTGCGAGCGTTCCTTCCGTGACGCCCTACGACAAGATCTTCGAGAACAATCAGCGCTGGGCCGAGGAGCAGCTGCGCTCGGATCCGGACTACTTCACCAAACTGTCGCAGTCGCAGCAGCCGGACTTCCTCTACATCGGATGCTCCGACAGCCGCGTGCCGGCGAACCAGATCATGGGCCTGGCGCCCGGTGACGTGTTCGTGCACCGCAACGTCGCCAACCTGGTCAACAACGTCGACCTCAACGTGATGTCCGTCATCAACTACGGCGTCCGGCACCTCGACGTGAAGCACATCGTGGTCTGCGGCCACTATGGCTGTGGCGGCGTGCAGGCGGCGATGCAGCCCAAGGACCTGGGCCTCCTCAACCCCTGGCTGCGCAACATCCGGGACGTGTACCGCTTCCACAAGCTGGAACTGGACGGCATCACGGATGAAGCCCGGCGCTATGACCGGTTGGTGGAGCTCAACGTCCTGGAGCAGAGCATCAACATCATCAAGACGGCCGCGGTGCAGAAGTCCTATCTGACCAAGGGCTATCCCATCGTGCACGCATGGGTGTTCGACATGCGCACCGGCATCCTCAACGACCTGAAGCTGGACTTCGTCCAGACGCTCCACAACATCCAGGAGGTCTACGACCTGACGAAGGAGTGAGCGCCACGCAGCCTCCGCCGTCGTCACAGCCCGGGCGTTTGCTCCAGAAAGTCGCGGTCCCTAGACTGCGCCCGCGATGACGGGCGAACTGCTGGCCGGCCGCTACCTGTTGGATCAGGAGCTGGGGCGGGGGGGATGGCGACGGTCTTCCTGGCGCGGGACCTCCGGCTGTCGCGCCGCGTGGCCGTGAAGGTGCTGCACCCGGGCCTGGACCCCGGGCTCGCAGAACGCTTCCGCAGGGAGGCGGAGGTGGTCGCCTCGCTCAAGCACCCCAACGTGCTGGAGGTGCATGACTTCGGCGAGGACCCCGTGCGCGGTCCCTTCCTGGTCTGTGAATGGGTGCAGGGTGAGAACCTTCGCGAGCTGGCGCGACGGCTCTCCCCCGTGCCTCCCGAGGTCGCCGCGTTGCTGGGCTGGGAGCTGGCTCGGGCGCTGGAGGCGGCGCACGCGCGCGGCGTGGTGCACCGGGACGTCAAGCCAGAGAACGTGCTGTTGGCGCGTGGTGGCCCGCTCAAGCTGGCGGACTTCGGCATCGCCGCCTTGTCCGACCAGGCTCGGCTGACGAGCACCGGCGCCGTCATCGGCTCGCTGGCGTACATGGCGCCCGAACGCATCGACACGGGGGCGTGGTCCCCGGCGTCGGATGTCCATGCGGCGGGCGTGCTCCTGTTCGAGTTGTGCGCGGGCACGACGCCGCATGCGGGGGAGGGGAGCGCGCGGTTGGCGGTCTCCGTGATGACTCGCGATGCGCCCGCATTGTCGGAGGCCGTGCCAGACACGCCCCCGGTGCTGAGCGCGTGGGTGGCGCGGTGTCTTTCCAGGGATGCTCGCGACCGGCCCCGGGATGGCGCGGCGCTGTGCGCGGGCCTTGAGAAGAATTGGCGCCGGCCTCCGTCCTCACCAACGTGAGGAATTCCGCGGGCGTGCCGCTCATGCCATGGCAATACACGGTCCAGGGCGCGGAGGCATCGCTGGAGACATACACCGTGTATTCACCATCCGGTGCCTCCAGCCAGCCGTTCTTGATGTCCTGGCAGGACCTGGGCCGGCCCTCCAGGGCCTGGGCACGCGCCGGCAAGGCGCTCTCCCCACCCGTGCCACAGCCGGTGGCGAACGCCGCCAGACCCAGGGCCAGCGCGGATCCTCCCCGACGGCGGCGTGGGCAGGGGACGACAGGGGACACAGCCGCGGGCTTCGGAGGATTCATGGGGTGTGGGACTCCTTGAGGGTTGCGGACCCCCTGCATCGCAAGGGCGGTGCCATGTCCTCCGAAGTCTCCTTCACGTCCTGATTCCGCCGCGTTGCGAACCGCCACGCCCCCCTCGCGGCGCGTCGCGCGCGCGGAACGTGCCATTCCTGGCACGCGCGGCCGCTCTCCCCGGGGGACAGTCCTGTCACCCCCCATCAGCGATGCGGCGGGGGCTCACGCCGGAAGCTCGACGATGAACCTCGCGCCGTACCCTGGCGAGCTCTCCACGCGGATGCTTCCTCCGTGCGCATCCACGATCTGCCGCACGATGAAGAGCCCCAATCCGAGCCCTCCGTAGTTGCGCGAGGCGGCGCGCTCGAAGCGCTCGAAGATGCGTGCCTGCGCTTCCAGGGGAATGCCCAGGCCGTGGTCCTGGACGACGAGCCGCGCTCCCCGCGCGTGGCGCGTCACTTCCAGCCGGATGGTCCGCCCCGCGCCGTACTTCATGGCGTTGGTCAGCAGGTTGACCAGGACCTGCTCCATCCGCAGCCGGTCCCAGTGGCCCTTCACCGGCTCCGGAGCCACCATTTCGAACGGGGAGCCGGACTTGTCGAACTGCGCCGCCAGGTGGTCCGCCACGCCGCGCGCCACCGTCACCAGGTCCATCTCCTCCCGCCGCAGCTCAAGCTGTCTGTCATGGATGCGGGAGACGTCGAGCAGGTGCTCCGCCAGCAGTGACAGCCGCTGGAGCTGCTCCTCGAAGATCGCCAGCATCCTCGACACCTTGCCCACGGGCAGCGGGTGCGCGAGGGCGGACTCCATCTGCTGCACGCGCAGCTTCATGGACGTCAGGGGCGTCTTCAATTCGTGGGAGGCGATGGACAGGAACTCATCGCGCGCGCGGATGGACTCCTGCGCCGAGCAATAGAGCCGGGCGTTGTCGATGGCCATGGCGGCCCGACGGCCCAACTCCTCCGCCAGCGCCAGCTCCGGGGGCGCATACGCGTGCCCCGGCCGCGGGGAGAGGAGGAACAGCACGCCCAGGGTGCGGCCTCGCGCCTGGAGGGGCACGCCCAGCGAGGGCCGGCCCTGGAGGCTCCGCACCGCCGACCATCGCTCGTCCGCCAGGGCCACGGGATCCAACAGGCCCTGGGACGCGTCGGAGGCCTCCGACCTCCCGGTGGCCAGGACCCGGGCCGGGCCGTGGCGGGACTCCGGGGCAGGCGGGTGGCGCTGGAGGAATGCCCGCACCTGCGCGGCGCGGGCCGGCGAACGGTCCGCCACCGCCACGGGGCGCAAGGGCAGCCCGTCCGTGCTCACGAAGACGACGCACAGCTCCGCCAGCAGGGGCAGCGTCAGCTCGGCGACGCGCTGGAGCGTCGTCTCATCGTCGAGCGACGTCACCAGCTCGCGGCTCGCCTCGGCCAGGAAGCGCTGGGAGACCTCCATCTGCTTGCGCTCGGTGATGTCCGTGGCGATGCCGCAGAGCGCATAGGCTTCCCCGCTGGCGTCGACGAGCGGGAACTTCTGCGTGAGGTGGATGTGGATCCCATCGTCGTGCCAGAGCCGCTCCTCCCGCTCCACGGAGGCGCCCCGCTGGAAGATGTCCCGGTTAGCCCGGTGCAGGGGCTCGGCGATCTCCGCGGGAAATACATCGAAGACCGTCTTGCCGGCCACCTGTTGCCGGGTGCGGTGGAAGAGCCGCTCCCATTCGCGGTTCACGAAGAGGAAGCGCTCCTGCCGGTCCAACAGGAAGAACACCGTCGGCGCGTTGTCCAGGATGGCCTTGAGCCGCTTCTCGCTTTCGAGCAGGGCCTGCTCCGCCCGCTTCTGCTCCGTCACGTCGATGAGCACCGCGAGCGAGCGGACCACCCTGCCGGACGCGTCCCGCTCCGCGATGGCGGACAGGAGGACATCCAGGGGCTGCCCGTCCTTCTTCACGAGCTGGTACGGCACGTTCCAGCATTCGCCGGTCTTGAAGTACACAGGGAGGATGTGCTCGCGAGCGTACCGTCGGGACTCGGGCGTCAGGAACTCCACCGAGTCGTGGCCGAGCACCTCCGCGCGCTCATAGCCCAGGATGCTCAACCAGCAATCACTGACGCTGACGAGCCGCCCCCGCTCGTCGATGGAGTGCATCATCACGGGCGTGTTGTTGTAGAGCGAGCGGTACTTCTCACCGCCCTCCCGCAGCACGTCCTCGGCCCGCTTGCGCTCGGTGATGTCATTGAAGACGGAGACGCTTCCGCGAAGCTCCCCGGCCTCGTCGCGGACCGGACTGGAGCTGACGAGCAGCCAGGTCCCCGCCGGCCTCGCGGCATTGCGCAGGAAGACCTCCGTGCGGTTGACGGCCTCGCCTTCCAGGGCCCGGAGCATGGGCAGGCGCTCGGGCGGATAGAGCGTGGCCTGGTCCGGCAGGTAGAACCCGTAGTGCTCCGGCCACCGGTCGACGGGCATGTCCGTCGCCCCCATGCCCAGCAGCTGCTCCGCCATCGGGTTGATGAACACGCAGCGCCGGTGCTGGTCGGACACCAGGACGCCCTCGCCCATGCTGGCGAAGATGGCATCCAGGCTCCAGCTTTCGTGCAGGCGATCCATGGGTCGCGGGAAGAGGGCGCGCTCTTCAACTTCAACGATGGGGGCTTCCCTGTCTGGCGCCAAGTCGTGCCGCGCCGCCCGGGCCGCTCAGCGCACGAAGCCCGCGACGGGGGTTTCAAAGACCCTGCTCACGACGTTCATCGTCCGGAGCCACGCATGCGCTTCCTCGCCAAGCTTCCCGTAGACCCGGATGTCGAGCGGCCTCACCACCCCGAGCAGCGCCTTGAATTCAGGCCAGCTTGAAATCATGCGGATGTGGTCCAGGACCTGACGGTCATCCGCGAACGTGATGACCGCGCCGACCTCCGGGGAGTCCGGCCGGGCGTGGAACTGGAGGCTGATGAGTCCGCGCACGCCCTCGCGCTCCAACCTGTCCACCGCGGCCTGGAGGACGGCTTCGAAGTCGTCAAAGGAGGCGGTGCGCTCCAGCACCTCCACCAGGGTGATGCGCTCCCGGGCCGGCTGTTCCATCTTCCGTGCTCCTTCGTCGAGCCTGTGCTTCTTCTGGGATAAGCACGGCAAGGAGCCAGCCGCCATGGCTGGGCTCCCTGCCTGCCCGTGCCGCTCCCAGCACCCGGGTCGCCTGTTCGGAATAAACGCCGGCTGCCCCGAGGCAGCCGGCCCTGGATGTCTTTTCAGAGCTTGAGGGTGGTGGCCTTGCCGTTCACCGTGATGGTGACCTCCACGTCACACCGGCAGGGCTCCGCGCCCGAACCCGCGCCCTCGCTGCCGCCGCCCTCCTTCTTGAAGTCCATCACGCGCCGCGCGTACTCGTAGGGCGTCATGCCCTCACCGGTGCACAGGTAGATGTCCGAGACGGGCCGGTCGGTCGTGCACCGGGGGTTGTGGCCCTGGTTGCGGTCGCGGGTGAGGTCCCAGCCCGACATGTTGCCCAGGTCGTGCAGGTTCGCGAACTTCACCAGGTTGTCCATGTCCTCGAGGGTGAAGAAGATGTTGGTGTTGTTGTTGGTGCCGAACATCGGGCAGGCGCCGATGCGCCGCCAGATCTTCGTGTCGCTCCACTGCGGGAACGCCTCCTTGATGTGCTTGTGCATGCCATTGAGGGCGTTCACGCAGCACTGGTACGCGTCATGCTGGGGCGCGGCCTGTCCGAACTCCATCAGCATGCCGGTGATGAGCGACGGTTCGATGCCGTTGTCGTTCAGGGCCTTGATGAAGCGCTGGCCGTCCGGGTTGAAGCCCTCCAGCGAGCCGGGCGCGCCGTCCACCGCCAGGGTGTAGGAGACCTGGAGCGTGGGGTCGTCGCGGAGCACCTGGGTGATGGCCGAGATGTGCCGGTTCAGGGCCGCCACGTTGTTGATGAAGCCGCCCTCGAAGTCGAAGTCGATGTGGCGCACGCCGTAGTTCTTCACCACGCCGGAGTAGATGGCCGCGATCTTCGCGACGTCGTGCTCATTCTCCTCGAGCGGGTGGTTGGACGCGCCACCGAAGGAGATGACCACGTTGCCGCCCTTGGCCCGGAACGCCGCCAGGTCCGTCTTGCCGTAGTTGGACGTGGTGCCCTCGGCCGGGTACTGCGCCTGCTCCTCCGAGTCGGTCAGTTCGGCGAACCCGCCCCAGTACACCTTCTTCGGGTCCGTGCCCGAGCCGCTGCCGGCGACGAGGAAGGCCAGCGTGACGCCGTCCAGGCCCGCCTTGTCATACGCATCCATCATCTTCGGCGTCTCACCGGCCGTGTAGTCCACGAAGGGCGAGCGCCGCACCGTCCAGTCGCCGTGGTCCGGCAGCGCCGCGCCCGTGCGGGCCGTGAGCGGCGCCGACTCGTGCGACGTGTTGCCCGCGACGTCGATGGCCGCGATGGAGAACTCATACTCCGTATCCGACTCCAGGTTCGGGACGGTGATGCTCGGCACGCTGGTGGCGACCACCTGGTCGCGCGGCTGCCCCTTCTTGCCGTAGTGCACGTCGTAGCGGGCGACGGCCGTGTCGTCCGTGGAGGCGGTCCACGCGAGCGACAGGCTCTTGATGCCCGGCGACACCAGCTTCAGATCCTGCGGCACGGTGGGCGGGGTGTGGTCATCCGGCGGCACCGCCGGCACGCCGTCCAGGGTGAACTGCGTGGGGAGCGTCTCCAGGTTGAACCCGCCGGACGGGTGGTTGTACGCCAGCGTGAACACCTTGGAGTCCCGGGCCGGGATGGGCAGCAGGTAGGACTCCAGCTTGAATTCGACGGTGTCCCCCTTCACGGTGAGGTCGCCCGTGCCGGAGTTCTTGGCGATCTGCACCCCCTGGCTGGCGTAGGGGTTCTTCATCCCGATGAGCGGGTTCGCGGTGACGGGCGCGTCCGTGTAGTTGCTGATCGTCAGCGTGAGCGTGCGCCAGTACTGCGAGGGCGCGGCGGCGCCCCAGCTGGCGGAGATGAGCACCAGTGAGCCCGCGGAGGCGGTGCGCATGGGCGAGGAGGAGCGATTGCCGGGGGAATAGCTGCGAGGCATGAAGTTCCTGGACATTGTCTTTTTCTCTTCGTCTTTACTTGTGATTGGAGTGGGATTGGGATGAGGCCGGCCTGTCTCGCGCCCCGGCGATTTTTGC
This sequence comes from Myxococcaceae bacterium, assembly GCA_004173515.1. Taxonomy (GTDB): domain Bacteria; phylum Myxococcota; class Myxococcia; order Myxococcales; family Myxococcaceae; genus Corallococcus. The sequence goes on from SECN01000024.1 coordinate 9,016, forward strand.
TTGTCTCAGGTTGTCTTTGAATGTGTTGCTTTCGCGAAACGGACTGGCCGTTCGCGAACCCCAAGCTCCGCCTCGAATGGATGTCTGGCATTCACTCGGAAGGGAGGGGTCTCCGGGTCCGCCGGGCATGTCTGGTCATGAAGCCCCACCCCGGAGGGCAGGCGGCGGGCTGTGGGTGCCCCCCGCATGTCGGGAGGGGGTGTGCGCCTCTCTCCGTCCCAAAGGGCCCAGGAAGGTGATTCCGCGCACACACCCTCATCCCTGGGAGCGGAGAATGTGCCCTGAAGTGTGTGAAGGGGCACGTGAACCTTTGTACGATGCTCCCTTTGCACCTGCTGCCAGGGGAGCGTGCGGATGCAACCCTGGACGTCGCCCGCCCGAGGAGAAGAAGTCGGGGGCAAGGGGGCTGGCGCTGATGACCGTCCTGGTAGGAATTGCGGCTGCGTGTTCTTGAATTCCTGTCAATAAGACTTGTGTATCGGTGTCGTGTGGGCGGTCTTTTCTTGTTTTATTTCGCGGTGTGACGGCCATTCTGACGTCGGTTGTCACGCGCGGGGCCCCATGGGGCAGTGATTGGGACTTCTGGGTGGTCTAGAAGTGCCCGTTTGTCCCGTTTGGGTATGTGTTTGTCCTGATGCGGCTGTTGTGGGCGTCTGTCTTTCCCGTGACGCGCCGAAAGGGCAGTTGCTGGGACCGGATGGGCGCGCCAGCTTCCGTCCACGCAAGCAATTGAGTCCGCCGGCCACGCTGGGAGGGATGTCCCTTCCTCGGGTCCTTCCGCTTGCGCGGGCATCCAGTGCGGTGGACCGTGACGGAGAGCATCACCATGGGAAAGACGAAGGAAGCGATGAACGGCCAGACGGACTGCGACTGCGGACACCCGAAGGCCAGCGGCTGCGTCCGGCTGGAGGTGCACGCGGACCTGCGCGCCGGGACGCTGGACGTGAAGATGGATTCTGGGTGCGAGCAGGCCCCGGTGGGCCAGGAGGCGCCCAAGGCGATCATCCCGTTGGCGGCGTGGAACAAGCAGTCCGGCGGCGACACCTACCAGGTCATCTTCAACGGGAAGGTCTACGAGAACGCCTGGTGGGTGGACGCGACGCACTGCCCTGGCGAGGCGGCCGCGAATGATCCTAACAACCCCTGGCGGCAGAAGCGGACCGCCACGGCGGCGGAGATCGCGGAGCATGGCAACCCGACGAGCTGCGACCTGACGCCTCCGCCGGATGGGGAGTTGACGAAGGATGATGCGCAGACGCTGGCGGGCTACACGAAGGTGGGCTACTCGCGGGATGGGACGGGCACGAACCTGTCGTACACCTCCACCCGCGTGGCCAACCCCGTGTACAACACGTACACGGAGAGCCCCTCGAAGCCGAAGGTGGCGGCCTACCTCACCGACTGGGGCCAGTACGACGGCCGCCTGGACAAGCCGGCGGCGGACCTGCCGGCCAAGGACTACGGCCGGGGCTTCGACCTGTCGCTCATCCCGGTGAAGGCCTACGACCGGCTCATCTTCAGCTTCCTGGGTGTCTTCGGGCAGGAGCGTCACAACCCGCCCGGCGAGACCGACATCGCGGACAGCATCCGGGACCACGCCAACGGCGGCAACATCGCGCAGCCGGGGCACGTCACGGTCGTGGATGCCTGGGGAGATCTGGGCTCCTACCGCAACTGCGGCCTCACCGTGGGCAACGGCTCCGTGTCCAAGGACAACTGGATCGGCTTCTTCGAGGAGGGCAAGGCCGCGGGTCTGCTCGGGGGCCTGAAGAAGCTCAAGGAGGATGCGGCCGCCGCCGGGCACACCCTGGAGCTGGCCTTCTCCATCGGTGGCTGGTCGATGTCGTCGTACTTCACGAAGATGGCGGCGGACGCGGCGCAGCGGAAGACCTTCGTCGACAGCGTCATCTGGATCTTCGAGAAGTTCCCCATGTTCCACGCGGTGGACATCGACTGGGAGTACCCGGGCGGTGGCGGCCTGGTGGAGGATGCCTGGTCCGAGGCGGACGGGGCGAACTTCGCGCTCCTCATCGATGAGCTGCGCAAGGCGATGAACGGCCTTCCGAACGGCGCCTCCAAGGAGATCACCATCGCTGCGGCGTGCGACGTGGCGAAGCTCAAGAAGTCCAACATCCCGGAGCTGCTGGCGAAGGGCCTGAACAACATCTACCTGATGGCCTACGACTTCTTCGGCTTCTCGTGGGCGGAGCGGCTCGCGCACCACACCAACCTCAAGGCGGCCGAAGGGATGCCCTTCTCCGCGGAGGCCGCGGTGGACTACCTGGTGGACGAGGCGGGCGTGGATCCCAAGCACCTGCACATGGGGTACGCGAACTACGGCCGGGCCGCGGCGGAAGCCAACCCGGACACGGGCTCGCACAACAAGACGGGCGCCGCGCTGGGGTCGTTCGAGGCGGGCGCGGTGGAGTTCTTCGACTCCATCTTCAACCACATCGACTTCACGAAGAGCCCGCCGGAGGGCAAGCACGGCTTCAAGCTGTACACGGACCCGAACGTGGACGCGGACTACCTGTACAGCGACGCGGCCAGGTCGTTCATCTCGCTGGACACGACCCGCACGGTGAAGGCGAAGGCGGAGTACGCGCTGCGCAAGGGCCTGGGCGGGATGTTCTCCTGGGCGGCGGATCAGGACAACGGCCTGCTCTTCAACGCCGCGCGCGAGGGCCTGGGCTACGTGCTGTCCGGGACGGCGAAGTTCGACATGGCGCCCACCTACAAGGTCGGCGAGTCGCGGCCGCTGGGGACCGGGACGAAGAAGAAGGCGTAGTCCCTTTCGAAAGGAGCTTCCGGGCGCCTCCGCGCGTCTGGAAGTCCTGAAGTGTGCTTCATGAAGTGCCTGGATGCGCGGGTCGTGAAGACCCGCGCGTCCGGGAGCCAGGGCGGCGGCCCTCACAGGCCCTGCCGTCCGCTCCTGCTCACCCGTCACGACCGACCTTCAAGACCGCCCGGGCCTCTGCCGCCACGGGCTTCACGCCAGGCGTGCGTCCGCACCGGCCTGTCGCCGAGGAACCCGTTCATGTCCCAGCTTCCCTCCCTCCTGCCGTCCCGTGGCCCTGCGGCCCGCGACGACGCGAAGGCCCAAGCCCCCACGACCGCCTCCATCCGCGAGGACGCGCCCGGCGCCTGGAGCCTCTTCAGCGCGTGGGTGCCCTACGTCCTGGGCCGGCGCACCCGGGCCATCATCGTCCTGCGCTGGGTGCACTTCGCGGCGGAGCGGCAGGCCACGCTGGTGGCGTCGCTGCTGGCCAAGCGCAGTCCTCCCACGCCCCTGGTCTGGATGACCGTGGACGCGGACTGCCTGGAGCGCGTGCGCCCGGAGGTGGAGGACGCGCTGCTCGGGCGGCTGCGGGAGCTGGTGCGCCCGTCCCTCAAGGCGGTGGTGCTGGCGGACGAGGGCTTCGGCGAGCCCCGGACGCTGCGGCGGCTGGACGCGCTGGGGCTGGACTACGTGCTGCGGTTGGGGCCGGACACGGCGGTCTTCCATGAAGCGGAGGGATGCCGGCCCGCGGCGGCGTGGACGCCGGAGTCCCGGCGCCCGGGACGCGTGCGGGACGTGCGGCTCACCCCGGAGCGCATCCCCGTGGGAGCGCTGGTCTGCGTGAAGAAGGGGGAGCGCGAAGCTTCCTGGTGCCTGGCCACCAGCCTGCGCACCGTGTCGGCGACGGCGGTCGTGGGCATCTATTCGCGGCTGCGCCGCGAGGAGCCGGAGGTGCTCACGCCCGAGGTGCTCACGCGGCTGGACCTGACCGCCGGAGGGCCGCACCCGCCCAGGCAGCGGGATCGCCTGCTGCTGCTGGGCGCGCTCGTGACGGAGCTGCTCACGTTGCTGGGCGCGGTGGGCCGTGGCCTGGGCCTGTCCCAGCCGGAGGCGCGGCCCCGGGGGCGTCCGGCGCGCCGCGGGGGGCGCTCGCACTTCCAGGAGGGGTGCATCTATTTCCAGGCGCTGCCGCTGATGCCGGGGTCGCAGGCGCACCAGTTGGTGGCCGCGTTCCACCAGCAATTGGATGACAAGCCCGTCTTCAGGGCGCTGCTGGATGCCTTGTGAGGCATGGCCCGCGGGGGGGGCATGCGCTGGCGCGAAGGGTGTCGCATTCATTGTCTGCGTTTGAAGTGACTCAGCATTCTTGCACGAGGGACATACAAATCATGGTGGATTCGAAGCGTGGGTGGGATGGGGTTGAGCAGGGGATTGCGTCTCGGATGGGAATGGCCTCGAGGGACTGGCTGGGGCGCCCCGAGGCTCCGCGTGGACTCCTGGAGACGTTCGTTCCGGATGCGCTGACGCTGGATGACGTGTCGACGCGTCTGGGTTATCAGGCGGTGGGGTATCGCGGGGACGGGCTGGGGTCCAATCTTTCCTATACATCGGTGCGCGTGGGGCGGCCGGTGTACAATGAATACAGCCTGGGTGGGCCCCGTCCGCAGCTCTCCGCGTATGTGTCGGATCTGGGGTTGGAGGACGGCCGGCCGGTGGGCCTGCGGGAGCCCCGCTTCTTTGGCCGGGGGTTCGACGTGTCGCGCCTGCCGCCCACGGCGTATGACCGGCTCGTGTTCGGCTCGCTGGGCATCGTGGGGGATCCGGGGCCTCGGGCCGCGCAGATCCGCAAGCACGCCCGGGGCTCGCAGTTGGACCGCCGGGGGCGCATCACCATCGTGGACTTCCTCCAGGACGTGGCGTCCTTCCCCTTCCTGGGCGTGTCCATGGCGAAGGTGGGGGCCACCCTGTCCAACTACCACGCGCTGTACTTCTCCCAGGAGACCGCGCTGGGGCAGTTGGGCGGGCTGCGCACGCTGCAGCGGCGGGCCGCGGAGCAGGGGCACGCGCTGGAGCTGGCGTTCTCCATCGGGGGGTGGCTGATGTCCGGCCACTTCTCCGGGATGGCGGCCAGCCCCCGGGAGCGCTCGGAGTTCATCTCCAGCATCATCGAGATGTTCACGCTCTTCCCGATGTTCTCCTCGGTGGACCTGGACTGGGATTGCCTGGGGGGCAAGCGGCTGGAGACGGACGAGGTGTCGAAGGACGACGGCGTGAACTTCGTGCGGCTGATGGGGGAGCTGCGGGGCGCGCTGGACGGCGCGTTCGGCGCGGGCCGCCGGCAGATCTCCATCACGGTGGGCTGTGACGTGGCGAAGCTGCGGGCGGTGAACGTGCCGGCGCTGCGGGAGGTGGGGTTGGATCGCGTCTACCTCAAGGGCTACGACTTCTTCAGCGCGGGCACGTCGCGCCTCATCTCGCACCACGCGAACCTCAAGCGCTATCCGGGCTCGGAGACCTCCGTCGAGCTGGCGGTGGACTACCTGCTGTCGCGCAAGGTGGACGCGTCCTGCGTGCACCTGGGGTACGCCACGGAAGGCCGGGCGGCGGCGGGCGCCAACCGGGATTCGCTCGAGTACAACCGGGAGGGAGCGGCGCTGGGCACCTTCGAGGCGGGCGTGCTGGAGCTGTACGACCTCATCCGCAACCAGGTGAACTTCTCCTCCTGGCCTCCGGTGGGCCGCAATGGCTTCGAGCTGTGCACGGACAGTTGGGCGGACGCGGACTACCTCTACAGCGAGGAGGCCCGGCAGCTCATCACCCTGGACACGCCGCGCACGGTGAAGGCCAAGGCGGAGTTCGCCGTCGCGAACGGCCTGGGCGGCGTCTTCTGCGGGACCGCGCACCAGGACACCGGGCTCTTGCACAACGCCGCGCGAGAGGGGCTGGGGGCTCCGGTGCGACACGCGGTGTTCGACATGGCGCCCACCTATACCCCGGGCCAGGTGCGGCCCCTGGGGCCGGTGCTGCGGGAGGCCCGCGTGCGCCTGGATGACGTGGCCGGCGCGCCCGCGCATTGAAGCCGTTCACCGCCCGCCGGTCGGGCTTGGGAGCGGGAGCCCGACCGGTGGAAAGGGGTGGATGCGCGACGTGGAGCTGAATCGGCGTCAAGGCGCCGAGCGCCCCCCAATGGCTGGGAAGCGCTCGTAGGTTCGCAGGAGCGTGTCCAGGTGGGCGGGGTTGTCGTAATCGAGCGGTGAATCCGTGAGCTGCACGACCCATCCGCCTGACGGCGTGCGACGCGCCCGCGTGAGCAGCTCGGCATCGCGAGCAGGATCCGGGAACCCGATGACCTTCGCGGCAGCAGCAGACCAATGGTTCAGCCACCCAAGGAAACAGGGAATCTCAGGTGCGGAGAGCTTTTCTGGAAGGTTGAGCATGGGGAGCCCACGGGGGGAGCGCTCCGGTCCCTGAGGCGAGCGGCGAAACTGCTGCGCGACTTCCGAGCCGTAGTCCTCCTGCGATGCATGTCCCCAGAACGCGCGAGCGCCTTCGGCAATGTCTTCCAGCATCCTTGATGCCGCGGCGATGACAGCCGCGTCCCGTGGTAGGTCCGCATGGACATCCAGCAGCGGCTGGCCTCCCGGGGCCTGACTCGCGAGTGTTTTCAATCCGGTGATTGTCACGGGGTAGCGCTCGTCGCCGTTGCAGAGGAGTGGGAACTTTCCGAGTCGTGCCGCCTCGGCGAGCCATGCGTCGCGTTGCGGCAATGCGATGGGGCGTCCTCCTTTTCCTACTTCCCACTCCATGCGCAAACCGGGAAGAGCCTGTTCAATCCCATGGACAACGGCGAGCGTTCGGCCATCGTCGTCCGTGAGTGCGGGCGCGTAGACGGCGAAATGGAGGCGATCTTGAGTGGTCATCGTGTGCAACCAGTAACGACGATATTGGGTTCAAGGTCGGGAGCGAATGCGAGCATCGCTTTCTTGTGCGCGGCGCTGCTAACGCCAAAGATGAAGTCAAATCCACAGGCCGTAGCAATGTCGCGATCTTGTCTCATCTCCTCCACGTGATCGCGTGCCACCTGATTTCGAAGAAAGAGTGAGTACGTTTCAAACTGGTCGGTCTTGATCTCCCACAGTACGCGCACGCCAACTTGAAGTGCGTCGAAGTGCTTGCCGTCAACGAGCACGTCCATCTTGGGGAAGCGGTTTGGTGGAATCCTATCGGCGCACCTGTTGTGCGCCGTGTCTCCGCCTCGGTGTGGCACCGGAACAGGCTCGCAACTGGCGCGGCGTGTCGGATCCGCAAGCTCGGGTGGCACCGGAGGCTGCCAGTCCTGTCCTGCGGGCTCTGGTTGATGCGTGGGCTTGCGTTTCGCTACAGCCTCTCGGGGCGCCGCCTCCGTTCCTAGGGCGGTCCCTGCTTCCTCGGGGTAGAGGTGTCGTAGCTCATGCGCATCCAGCTCCTCCTTGATGGCCACGGCGACCACGACCAGGCCGATGACGATCACGGCTCCCACGACGATCTCAGGGGCCGCCAGAACGCAGAACCCGAGTCCCAGGGTTGCCGCGTCCGCGGAGGCGACCGTGCATCTTCCCGTGCTGTCGTGGAACTCGACCCGCTCTTGATCGAGGGTCTGGAAACATTTTTCCACCAGGGCCGGCCAAGACTGGGAGGCTTCGCGGACAACGCACTGCCCACCGTCCGTCCAGGGGAGCCCCGCCGCGCGCTGGAGATTGGCGATTCTCCGGCTCCGCGATCCCCCCGTTCGGGGAAACGGTACCGATGTCGCACAGGCCGAAAGGAAAAGCAGGAGTGTGATGCACGCGAGGAGACGCATGGTCACGCTCTATCACTCATGTGATTGCGTCGGGTTGCAAGATGACCCGGTGACAATGGATTCAAGGATGAAATCCTCTCATTCCTTCCGCATCTTGTGCGCTTTGGTGTGGCTGGATTCCAGAACTCGCTCCAGCCGCTTCGCGAGGGCCTGGACGTTCGGGGATTGCAGCAGCGTGTAGTGGTTGCCCGGAAGCTCCTCGCGCACCAGCTCCCCGGTGATGAGCGCGTCCCAGCCTTCATCCCGGGGGCCCGTGGACGCCGGGGCTTCGCTGGCTTGCAGCAGCAGGACGCGGCCCTGGAACGGTCCGGGGCGGTAGTGCTTCAGCGCGCGCAGGTTCTGGGTGAACACCTGGAGGAGCGTGCGCCCCTGGGGGCCTTGTGCTTCCGGACCCGCGAGCTGCCCCCGGTCGAGTTCGAACAGGGACGCGACCTGGCGCGCGTCGTCCACGTCGCCGGGCACCCGGTCGTCCGTCGCCGGGCTGGGATCGATGAGGACCAGCGCCTCCACCGTCTCTCCCCGGGCCTGGAGCTGGCGGGCCATCTCGTAGGCCACCACTCCGCCCATGGACCAGCCTCCCAACCGGTAGGGGCCCGTCGGCTGGACGGCGCGGAGGGCCTCCACGTACAGGGCCGCCATCGCCTCCACCGTGTCCAGCGGCGGACGGGTTCCATCGAGCCCCTGGGACTGGAGTCCGTGGAAGGGCTGGTCCGGACCGAGCTGCTTCGCCAACTCCGCGTATGCCAGCACGTTGCCTCCCACCGGGTGGACGCAGAAGAAGGGCCGTTGCGTGCCGTGGGGCTGGATGGGCACGAGCGGTGAGAAGGCCGTGGGGGCCTGCCGCAGCAGCCGGGCCAATTGCTCCACCGTGGGTGCCTGGAAGAGCGCGGCCAGGGGCAGGTCCCGGTGGAAGCGCTCGCGGATGCGCGCCATCAGCTTCACGGCGAGCAGCGAGTGTCCCCCCAGGTCGAAGAACGCCCGTGTCACCCCGATGGGCCGCGTGCCCAGCAGGTCCTCCCACAGGTCCACCAGCTCTTGCTCCAGCGCGTCGCGCGGCGCGACGTGGGGGGCCTCCGGTCGTGCGGCGTCCGGGCCTCCTGGCGTGAACCTGCGGGCCCGCTCCTCGGCGGTCTGCAGGGGACCCAGGTCCAGCGGCGCGTCCGGCGCGGCGAGGACGCCTTCGAGCAGCGCGTCCCATTGCTCCATCAGGTGCTGGACCGTGGCGGTGTCGAAGAGGTCCGTGCTGTAGCAGAGCGCTCCCTGGAAGCCCTCGGGCAGCCGCGTCAGGGCGAGGTCCAGATCGAACTTCGCCGGGGTGGCGGCTGGCTCCAGCGCCTTCAGCGTCAGGCCGGGGAGGTGCACCTCCGACTCCGGGGTGTTGTGCAGCGCGAACAGGGCCTGGAAGAGCGGGGTGCGTCCCAGGTCCCGTTCCGGCTGGAGCGCTTCCACCAGTCGTTCGAAGGGGAGATCCTGGTGTTCGTACGCGCCCAGCGTGCTGGCGCGCACCTGGGCGAGCAACTTCCGGAAGGACGTGCCTGGGTCGAAGCGCGCGCGCAGGACGAGCGTGTTGACGAAGAAGCCGATGAGCCCTTCGGTCTCCGCGTGGCGTCGTCCCGCGATGGGGGTGCCCACCAGCACGTCGTCCTGTTCGGCGTAGCGGGACAGCAGCGTCTGGAACGCGGCCATCAACACCATGAAGGGCGTGGCCCCCTCGCGCTTCGCCAGGGTCTCCACCGCCTCACTCAGGGCCGGGGACAGGCGCACTGGCAGCAGCGCCCCCCGGGCCGAGCGCTTCTCTGGACGGGGCCGGTCGGTGGGCAACGCCAGCGTGCGTGGGGCTCCTTCGAGCTGGTGCCTCCACCAGTCGAGCTGGGCCTCCAGCACGCGGCCTTCCAGCCACGTCCGCTGCCAGACGGCGTAGTCCGCGTACTGCACGGGCAGCTCGGACAGCGGGGAGGGGCGGCCCTGGCGGAAGGCTTCGTAGAGGGCCACCAGTTCACGCACGAGCACCCCGAAGGACCAGCCGTCGGACACGGTGTGGTGCAGGCACATGAGGAGCAGGTGTTCGTGTTCCTCCAGGCTCAGGAGCGTGAAGCGCGCCAGCGGCCCGGTGCCCAGGTCGAAGGGTCGCTGAGCTTCGTCGCTCGCACGTCGCAGGGCCTCGGCTTCGCGTGCTTCTGCGGGCAGGTGGCCGAGGTCCTCCGTGCGCAACGCTCCGGGCAGGGCCGGGTGGATGCGCTGGTGGGGCTCTCCGTCCTGGGTTTCGTAGGTGGTGCGCAGGGCTTCGTGTCGGTGGATGAGCGCGTCGAAGGCCTGCTGGAGGGCGGCCACCTCCACCGTGCCGGTCAGGCGCAGGGCGAAGGGCAGGTTGTAGAGGCTGCTGCCTGGCTCCAATTGATCGATGAACCACAGTCGCTGCTGGGCGAATGAGAGCGGCGGCGGGCCGTCTGCCTTCGCCCTCGTCAGGGGCGGCAGCGCGGGGGGGGGCGCGGCGTCCGGCAGTCGTCGCGCGAGGGCCGCCACGGTGGGCGATTCGAAGAGCGTCCGGACCGCGAGCTCCACGCCGAAGCGCGCGCGCACGCGGGCCACCACCTGCGTGGCCAGGAGCGAGTGGCCGCCGAGCTCGAAGAAGTTGTCATGGCGTCCCACCGCGGGCACGCGCAGCAGCTCACCCCAGAGGGCCGCGAGGCGTTCCTCGGTGGGGGTGGCCGGGGCTTCGTAGGTGCGGGCGGTGAGGTGCGTGGCCTCCGGGACGGGAAGGGCCTTGCGGTCCACCTTGCCGTTGGGCGTCAGCGGCAGGGCGGGCAGGGCGATGAAGGCCGTGGGCACCATGTAGTCGGGCAGGTGCTGGCGCAGGTGTTCGCGCAGGGGCGCCGGGTCCAGCTCGGGCGCGACGTAGGCGACGAGCCGTGCATCCCCGGGGACATCCTCCCGGACGAGGACGACCGCGTCCCGGAGGCCCGGGTGCATGCGCAGGGTGGCTTCGATTTCACCGGGCTCGATGCGGTGTCCGCGCAGCTTTACCTGGAAGTCCAAACGGCCCATGAAGTCGAGCGTGCCGTCCTCGCGCCACCGCGCCTTGTCACCCGTGCGGTACAGGCGCGCGCCGGGCTCGGGGTTGAACGGATCCGGGAGGAAGCGCTCCGCCGTCAGGTGCGGACGGTCCAGGTAGCCCCGGGCCAGGCCCTCGCCTGCGAAGCACAGCTCCCCCGGCAGGCCGAAGGGCACCAGCTCCTGACGCGCGTCGAGGACGTAGGCCCGCAGGTTGTCCAGGGGCCGTCCGATGACGGGCCGCTCATGGGGCGTGTGTTGGATGTTCCAGACAGTGGCGTCCACCGTGCACTCGGTGGGGCCGTAGCCGTTGAAGGCCCGGGTGCGGGAGGTGTGGGCGAGCTGCTTCCAGAGCACCTCGTCCAGCGCCTCACCGCCCACGCTCAGCACCGACGGCACGTGCGCGCGCTCCAGCAGTCCGGCCTCCAGCAGGGGCTTGAGCTGTCCCGGGGTGCAGTCCAGCACGTCCACCCGCGTCGCTTCCAACCACGCGAGCATCCGCTCCGGATCCAGGCGCACGTCGTCGGGGACGACGCACAGGCAGTGCCCGTCGATGAGCTGGACGACCTGTTCGAGCGACGCGTCGAAGTACAGCGGCGCGTTGACCGCGATGCGCTGGCCTTGGGGCAGGCCCGCGTAGATGGACCGCGTCATCGCCCGGTGCAGGTGGAGCAGTGAGCGGTGCCGCACCATCACGCCCTTGGGCAGGCCCGTGGAGCCCGACGTGTAGAGGATGTACGCGAGGTTTCCGGCGAGCGCCGACGCGGGTGGATTCTCCCGGGACAGGGTGGACAGCCGCTCCTGCTCCGCGTCGAGCCGCACCACATGGGCCACGTCCGGGCTCCACGCTTCCGCGAGGGCTCGCGACGTCACCAGCACGCGGGCGCCGCAGTCGCGAAGGAGGGTGGACCGGCGCGCGGCGGGCGCGTTCGGATCCAGGGGCACGAAGGCACCTCCAGCCTTGAGCACGGCCAGCAGCGCGACGATGACGTCCGCCGAGCGCTCCAGGCACAGGCCCACCCGGACCTCAGGACCCACGCCCCGGGCCCGCAGGTCCCAGGCGAGCTGGTTGGCGCGCGCGTTGAGTTCCTGGAAGGAGAGCGTCGTCTCCCCGAACACCACCGCGTCGGCTTCCGGGGTGCGGGCCGCCCGAGCCTCGATGTGTCCGTGCAGCGTGCCTTCACGGTCGAAGTCCGTGAGGGCGCCGCTCCCGAGTTCCAGCAGGCGCTTCCGCTCCTCCGGCGAGACGAGGGACAGCTCCCGCAGGGGGACTTCTGGCGAGGCGAGCACGGCCTCCAGCAGCACGCGCAGGTGGGCGACGAGCCGCGTGGACGTCGTGTGCCCGAACAGGTCCGTGGCGTATTCGAGCGTCCCCCGGAAGCCGTCCTCCTGCCGGTTCAGCTCCAGGCTGAGATCGAACTGGGACGTGGCGCTGCTGGCGATGCGCGCCGGGCGGAACGTGAGCCCGGGCACCGACAGCTCCGGCACCGGCGCGTTCTGGAGCGCGAACATCACCTGGAAGAGCGGCATGCGGCCCAGGTCGCGCGTCGGCTGCACCGCCTCCACCAACCGCTCGAAGGGCAGGTCCTGGTGTTCGTAGGCGCCCAGCGTGTTGGCGCGCACCTGGGCGAGCAGCTCGCGGAACGTCGTCCGGGGGTTGAAGCTTCCGCGCAGGACCAGCGTGTTCACGAAGAAGCCGATGAGGCCTTCGGTCTCCGCATGGCGGCGGTTCGCGATGGGCGAGCCCACGAGCACGTCGTCCTGCCCGGAGTACCGGTGCAACACGGTCTGGAAGGCCGCGAGCAGCACCATGAAGGCCGTCGCACCCTCACTCCGGGCCAGGGCCTCCACCTGTTCCGCCAGGTCTCGTGGCAGGTGCACCGGCACGGTATCCCCGCGCTGCGTGGAGACGGCGGGCCGGGGCTTGTCGGTGGGCAGCTCCAGGGCCCGGGGGGCTCCTTCGAGCTGCTGCTTCCACCAGTCGAGCTGGGCCTCCAGCGCGTCGCCCTGGAGCCAGCCTCGCTGCCAGAGGGCGAAGTCGGCGTACTGCACGGGCAGCTCCGGGAGCACGGGCGTGCGTCCCTCGCGCAGGGCTTCGTAGTAGGCGGTGAGCTCCCGGGCGAGCACGCCCAGGGACCAGCCGTCGGACACGATGTGGTGCAGGTGGAGCACCAGCACGTGCTCCCGCGCGCCGAGCTTCAGCAGCAGGGCGCGGATCACCGGCCCCTGCTCCAGGTCGAACGGGCGTTGGGATTCGAGGGTCGCGAGCCGCTCCGCCTCGCGCTCCCGTTCTTCCGAAGCCTCCAGCCCGGTGAGGTCCACGCGCTCCAGGGGCACCCGGGCCCGGTCGTGGAGGTGCTGCACGGGCTGGCCGCCTTCCAGCCGGAACGTGGTGCGCAGCGCTTCGTGTCGCGCCATCAGCGCATCCAGGCTTCCTCGCAGCGCGTCCTCGTCCAGCGCGCCCTGGAGCGTCAGGGCGAGGGGCATGTTGTAGAGGCTGCTGCCCGGCTCCAACTGATCGATGAACCACAGCCGCTGCTGCGCGAAAGACAGTGGCAGGGCGGAAGGCCGGGGACCGCGCGTGAGGGGCGGTGGCACCCGGGAGGTGCTCGCGAAGGTGGAGAGAACTCCCGCGAGCGCGGCCACGGTGGGCGCGTTGAACAGCTCGCCCAGGGGCAGCTCCACGCCGAACACCCGGCGGATCCGCGACACGACCTGCGTGGCGAGGAGCGAATGGCCTCCGCGTTCGAAGAAGTCGTCGTGGACGCCCACCGTCTCCGGCTCCAGGCGCAGCACCTCCGCCCAGATGGCCGTAAGCTTTGCTTCCACGGCATCACGGGGGGCCTCGCGCGTCGCCTCGCCCGGGATGGATGCTTCAGGCAGGGGCAGGGCCTTGCGGTCCACCTTGCCGTTCGGAGACAGCGGCAGGGCTGTCAGCTCCACCCACGCGGAGGGCACCAGCGGATCAGGAAGCTGCTGCCGCGCGAAGGCCTTCACGCGGTCGGTGCCCTGGCCTGCTTCGGTGCACACCACGTAGGCGACGAGCCGCTTCTCTCCGGGCACGTCCTCGCGCGCCAGCACCACCGCCTCGCGGACGTCGGGGGATTGGCGCAGCACCGCCTCCACCTCGCCGGGCTCGATGCGGAAGCCTCGGATCTTCACCTGGAAGTCGGTGCGGCCCAGGAACTCCAAAGTCCCGTCCTCGCGCCAGCGGGCCTGGTCACCGGTGCGGTACAGGCGGGAGCCCGGTTGGGTGGCGAAGGGATGGGGAATGAAACGCTCGGCGGTGAGGTCGGACCGTCGCAGGTAGCCCCACGCGAGGCCGTCGCCTCCGACGTACAGCTCTCCGGGGACGCCCGGTGGCGTGGGTTCCAGCGCGGCGTCCAACACCCACGCGGTGGAGTTGGACAGGGGCCGACCGATGGGCACGGTGCCCTCCACGGTGTCCCCGGCGCGCAGCGCGTGCGTGGCGGAGAAGGTGGTGTTCTCCGTGGGGCCGTAGCCGTTGATCAGCACGGCGTCCGGCGCCATCCGCGCCAGGTGTTCGCGGACGCGAGGCACGGGCAGCACGTCACCGCCCGCGAGCACCCGGCGCACTCGCGCGAGGCAGGCGCCTTCGTGCAGGACCATCTGTTCGAACAGCGCGGCCGTGAGCCACAGGGTGGTGACGCCTTCGGCCGTCAACAGCGTGGCCAGCTCCGACAGGGACAGCGCGGTGGGCGGCGCCAGCACCAGCTTCGCTCCGTTGAGCAGCGGGCCCCAGACCTCCAGCGTGGAAGCGTCGAACGCGACCGGGGCCACCTGAAGGAATACGTCCGACGGTCCGGCGTGGAGGAACGAGGCGCCCCGGACCAGCCGCACGATGCCCCGGTGGGGCACGGTGACGCCCTTGGGGCGACCGGTGCTCCCCGACGTGAACATCACGTAGGCCAGTGCTTCGGCCGGCACCCGCATGTCCAGTGGCGTGGTGGGCTGCTTCGCGAGCAGGTCCGCTTCCGCGTCCAGGAGGACCAGCAGGTCGGCCACCGCAGGCAAATCCTCCGCCAGCGCCTCCTGGGTGACGAGCACGCTGACGCCCGCCTCCTGGAGGATCCATGTGGTGCGCGCCGTCGGGGCCTTGGTGTCCACGGGCACATAGGCCGCGCCGGCCTTGAGGATGCCGAGCATGCCGGTGATGAGCTCCGGCGAGCGCTCCACGCACAGGCCCACCCGGTCCCCGGGCCGCACGCCCAGGCGGCGCAGGTGGTGCGCCAGTTGGTTCGACTGGTGCTCCAGCGCGGCGTAGGTGAGTTCGCGTGGCGCTGCCTCCGTCTGGAAGGGCCCGGTGCTTCCGGGGGCTCGCACCGCGATGGCGCCGGGGGTGTGGGCGGCCTGCTCCGTGAACAGCGCGGGTACGGAGGCTTCGTGGGGGTACTCCGTGGCGGTGCCGCTCCAGGTCTCCAGCACCTGCCGACGCTCCTCGACGGTGAGCCACGGCAGACGGGAGAGCGGGGTCGCGGGGGCGGCCACCGCGGCATCGAGCAACACGCGCAGGTGCCGCGCCATGCGGGCCACCGTCGCGGGCGCGAACAGGGCGGTGTTGAAGTTGATGCCGCCCGCGAAGCCCTCCGGTGCGCGGTGCAGCAGCCACTCCAGGTCGAAGCGGATCGCCCCAGGGTCGGCGTTCAACGGCTGGAGCGACAGGCCGGGCAACTCCAGCTTCGGCAGCGGCGCGTTCTGGAGCGTGAAGGTGACCTGGAAGAAGGGCGTGCGGCTGGGGTCGCGGGTGGGGTGCAGGGCCTCGACGAGCTTCTCGAAGGGGAGGTCCTGGTGCTCATGGGCGCCCAGGGTGGTGTCCCGCACCCGCCCGAGCAGCGCGCGGAAGGTGTCGTCTGGGCGCAGCCGCGTGCGCAGGACGACGGTGTTCGCGAAGTAGCCGATGAGCGCCTCGGACTCGGCGTGGCGGCGTCCCGCGATGGGGGAGCCCACGAGCACGTCATCCTGGCCGGCGTAGCGTCCCAGCAGCACCTGGAAGGCGGCGAGCAGTACCATGAACGGGGTCACGCCTTCGCGCCTCGCCAGGGCCTCCAGCGCCTCGCTCGACGCACGGGGAAGCGTGAGCGGCATGAGCGCACCCTGGAAGGACTGCCGGGTGGGTCTCGGATGATCCGTGGGCAGTTCGAGGTGGGACGGTGCGCCTTCGAGCTGCTGGCGCCAGTAGCCGAGCTGTTGCTCCAGCACCGCTCCCCGCAGCCAGTCGCGCTGCCACAGGGCGTGGTCGGCGTACTGCACGGGAAGTTCGGGCAGGGGGGAGGGGAGGCCTCGCGAGAGGGCGGCGTAGAGCGTGCCCATCTCGCGCACGAGGACGCCGGTGGACCAGCCGTCGGAGATGATGTGGTGCTGGTTGAGCACCAGCACGTGCTCGGTGGGTGACAGCTTCAGCAGGAGTGCCCGGATGAGGGGCCCCTGCTCCAGGTCGAACGGGCTGCGGGTCTCTTCGCGGGTGAGCCTCGATGCTTCCGCGCGACGGTGCTCCGGGTCGGTGAGGCCCGTGAGGTCCACCTGCCGCACCGGCAGCGGGAGGGCGGGGTGGATGAGCTGCTCGGGAGTGCCTTCGTGCGCGCGGAACGTGGTGCGCAGGGCTTCGTGGCGGCGCATCAGCGCGTCGAAGCCCTGTTGCAGCGCGCGCAGGTCCAGCGAGCCCTCCAGCTTCAGGGCGAGCGGGACATGGTAGGCCGCGTCCACGGCTCCGAGTTGGTGGATGAACCACAGCCGCTGCTGGGCGAAGGACAGGGGCACGACGTCAGGCCGCTCCCGGCGCGTCAGTGGGGTGAGGGCGGATGCTTCCGGTGGGCGGGCGGTGTTCGCTGCCTCCGGGGCTGACTTCGTGGTTGAGCCAGCCTGGGCCGCGGTCTCCTTCGCGGGTGGATTCGGGGCGGCAGGAAGTTGCTCGCGCTGCCAGCCGCTGGTGTCGGCGTAGCGCACCAGCCGGTGGTGCCAGCCCGGCTCCTGCTGTCCCACGAACCAGACCGGTTGCCTCGCGACGGGCGGAGCTGCCGCCAGGGGGGCGGGCACTGCCTCCCGTTCCGGTGTGGAGGGGTTGTTGTCGGCGGGGTGCGCGGCCGGTGCATTGACCGTCGAAGTCGCTGGCTCCGTTGTGGAGGCGGCCGTGCCAACGAGCCGACGTGAAAGGGCCTCCACGGTCGGAGCTTCGAAGAGCGTGCGCAGCGGCAGTTCCTGCCCGAAGCGCGCACGGACCCGCGCCGCCACCTGGGTCGCGAGCAGCGAATGGCCGCCCAGCTCGAAGAAGCTGTCCTGCACCCCGACGCGTTCGATGCCGAGCACCTGCGCGAAGATCTCCGCCAGCGTGCGCTCGGTGTCATCGCGCGGGGCGATGAATCCACCCCGCGCCGTGGTCGGCGCTTCGGGCGCGGGCAGGGCCTTGCGGTCCACCTTTCCGCTGGACGTCAGGGGCAGTGCCTCCAGGGTCACCAGCGCGGAGGGCACCATGTATTCGGGCAGCCGCGTGTGCAGGAACGCCCTCAACGCGGTGGTATCCGTCGCGGTGTCTTCGGCCGTGACGTACGCGACGAGGCGCGGCTCTCCCGTGCGCTCCTGGCGCACGATGGCCACGGCCTCGCGCACCCCCGGCCAGGCCTGGAGCGCGGCTTCGATGTCGCCCAGCTCGATGCGGAAGCCCCGGAGCTTCACCTGGAAGTCGGCGCGGCCCAGGTACTCCAGCGTCCCGTCCGTGCGCCACCTCGCGATATCGCCCGTGCGGTACAGCCGGGCCCCGGGCGTGCCACCGTGGGCGTCGGGGACGAAGCGCTCGGCGGTGAGGGCGGGGCGGCGCCAGTAGCCCCGGCCCACCTGCACGCCGCCGATGAACAGCTCGCCCGGGATGCCCACGGGCACCGGCTGGTTGCTCCGGTCCAGGACATACATCCGCGTGTTGGCCACGGGACGCCCGATGGGCACGACGCGCAGGGCTTCGTCGCGCGGGCACTCCCAGGACGTCACGTCCACCGCGGCCTCGGTGGGGCCGTAGAGGTTGTGCAGCGTGGCGTGAGGCAGGCGCGCCTGTGCCTTGTGCACCAGGTCCGCGGGCAGGGCTTCGCCGCTGCACATCACCCGCCGCAGCCGCGTCAGGCCTTCCAGACCGGGCTCCTCCACGAAGGCCCGCAGCATGGACGGCACGAAGTGCGCCGTCGTCACTTCCTCCCTTGCCATCAACGCGGTGAGGTAGTCCGGCTCCTGATGACCTCCGGGCCGCGCGAGCACCAGCCGCGCCCCCGTCATCAACGGCCAAAAGAACTCCCAGACGGACACGTCGAAGCTGAAGGGCGTCTTCTGCAACACCGTGTCGTCGGACGTCAGGCCGTAGCGCGACTGCATCCAGCGCAGGCGGTTGACGACCCCCGCGTGCGCGTTCATCGCGCCCTTGGGCCGTCCCGTGCTGCCGGAGGTGAAGATGACGTAGGCGAGCGCGTCCTCGCCCGCCAGGCTCCGTGGCCGACCGACGGGCTGTCGCGCGATGGCCTCCCACTCCGTGTCCAGCGCGACGACGTGCGCGGCATGGGCAGGCAGGGCGTCGCGGAACCGCTCCTGGGTCAGGAGGACCGGCGCGGCGGTGTCTTCCAACATCCCGGTGAGTCGCTCGCCCGGTGTGGAGAGATCCAACGGCACGTAGGCGGCGCCGGACTTCAGGATGCCCAGGAGGGCGACGACCATCTCCAGGGAGCGCTCCAGGCACACGCCCACCAGGGTCTCCGGCCCCACGCCCCGGATCCGCAGGTGGTGCGCGAGCTGGTTGGCCCGCGCTTCCAATTGTCCATACGTGAGCCGCTGTGACTCGAACTGGAGCGCGACGGCCTCCGGCGTGCGTTCCGCCTGGGCCTCGAAGAGCGTGTGGAGGCTCGCTCCGCGCGGGTACTCCACGTGCGTGTCATTCCATCCGCGCAGCACCTGTTCGCGCGCTTCGGTGGAGAGCAGCGGCAGGCTCGCGACCGGTGCGTCCGGCGCCGCGGTGACGGCCTTCGCCAGCGCCGTCAGATGCTCCGCCATCCGGGCCAGCGTCGCTTCGTCGAAGAGGGCGGTGGCATACTCCAGCCGGCAGCGAAGCCCGTCGCGCTGCTCCCAGACCTCCAGCGTCAGGTCGAACTTGGACGTCGTGACCGGCACGTCCACGCCGCCAATGCGCAGGCCCTGGCCCTCCGTCGTCTGGGCCTCCGGCACGTTGATGACGTTGAGGATCGCCTGGAACACGGGCGTGCGGCTCAGGTCTCGCGGCGCCTGGAGCACGTCCACCAACTGCTCGAAGGGCATGTCCTGCCGCGCGTAGCCGCCCAGGGCCTGCTGCTTCACGCGGGCAATCAGCTCCCGGAAGCTCGGCGCGCCGTCGAGCTTCGCGCGCAGGGCGAGCGTGTTGACGAAGCAGCCCAGCAGGCCCTCCACCTCGGGGCGCGTGCGGCCGGCGATGGGCGTGCCCACCGCGAAGTCGTCCTGGCCGGAGTAGCGGGAGAGCAGCGTCTGGTAGAGCGCCATCAACACCATGAAGGACGTGGCGCCTTCACGACGGCCCACTGCGAGCAGCGGCTCCGACACCTCGCGCGGCAGGTGGAAGCGGTGGGCCGCGCCCGCGTAGGACTGCACGGCGGGGCGGGGGCGGTCGGTGGGCAGCTCCAACGGCGGCGCCCCCTGGAGCAGGTCCTTCCACCAGCGCGCCTGTTCCTCCAGCACCGGGCCTGTCAGCCACTCGCGCTGCCAGACGGCGTAGTCGGCGTATTGCACCGGCAGCGGTGGAAGGACGGACGGCACGCCCGCGCTGGCGCAGGCGTAGAGGACGGGCAGCTCACGGCTCAGGACCAGGGCGCACCACGCATCGGAGACGACGTGGTGCAGGAGCAGGTGGAGGACGTGCGCGTCGGGGCCCAGCCGCAGCAGGAGGGCGCGGGCGACGGGGCCCGTGTCCAGGCGGAAGGGCGTCGCGGTGTACGCCTGGCAGCGGCGCAGCATGGCGGCCTCGCGCGCCTCGTCCGTGTCTCCGGGGACGTCCTCCCGGTCCATCGGCAGCGTGCCGGTGGGATGGATGTGCTGCACGGGCTGCGTGCTCGTGAGGGCGTACGTGGTGCGCAGGACTTCGTGTCGCTCCACCAACGCGTCGAGCGCCGTCTGGAGGGCCCGCGCATCCAGCGGCCCGGTGAGCCGGAAGATGATCGCGTTGTTGTAGGCGGTGCTGTCCGGCTCCAACTGCTGGAGGTACCACAGGCGTTGCTGGGCGAAGGACAGCGGCAACGGTCCACCGCGCGGCGCACGCGGGATCGCCTGCGCCGCGGCGGAGTCTGCTCCGGAACTGGCGGGAACGGGACGCACCTCGGAAGGGCCGCCGAGGGGCGCGGGCCGCTTGAAGGCGGGCAGGGACACGGACTCGACGTGTCCGTCAGCACGCAGGCGCACGGGACGGCCGGTGCGGTAGAGGCGCGCGGAGGCGTGCAGCGGGTGCGGCGCCCACCGGTGGGATGCGTCCTCGGGGGCCTTCCAGAAGGATGCGGGAAGGCCCGGGCCTTCCAGGGCCAGCTCTCCCACGACCCCCATGGGCACGGGCTCCCCTGATGCATCGAGCACCCAGGCCTGGAGTCCTCCGGGCCATTTCTCCCCCGCGGCTCTGGGCAGCAGGCCGCCCTCGCCAACCTCTCCCGCGAGCAGCACGGCGCCGCCCGAGGCGCGCTGGAGCGCGGAGGCCAGCTCCGTCGACGCCCCCTCCAGCATCCACGCGGACACCGGGGCCAGGGCCTCGTGCGCACCGGGGAGGTCCGTCAGCGTGCGGGCCAGCCGCGCGGTGGTGTTCACCAGCACCGCGCCGGACTGACGGGCCAGGGCGAGCAGCTCCCCGACCCCTGTTTCCCGGTCGCCACGCACGCGCGACTGTCGCGACGCTTCGTCCGCCACCATGCGTTCGCGCAAGCTGGCCAGCCGGCGAAGGCCCTGGAGGACGACGGGCGTCTCCAGTCCGAAGTCGATGAGGCATGTCACCTCATCCACGTCCGAGGCGCGCACGTCGCGCAGCCGCTTGAGGCCGCTGTCCACCGTGCCGATGAGGCCGGTGCCCTTCGCGTGGTGCTCGAAGGTGTGCTCCAGCAGCGCGTCGATGTCCTCCTTCGAGATCTTGTTGAGTTCGCCCTGATGCCCCTGGGCCGCGAGCAGCGACGCGGTGATGTCCGCGGAGCTGCGGAAGTAGGCCAGCAGGGGCTTGCGGACCTGCCGCAGGACCTCGGCTTCGTCGTCCCCGAGGAACGTGTGCAGCATGCACGTGATGTGGCCCCGGCCTGGGTGTCCGTTGCGGCGCCACGCCTCGCGGTAGAGGGCCACCTTCGGCTTCAGCTCCTCCAGCGAGTGGGCGAAGAGGCCCGTGAGGATGCCCGCGCCCAGCTCGCCCGCGAGGCGGAAGGTCTCCGGGTTGGCGGTGGCGGTGAGCCACACCGGCAGCTCCTTCTGCACCGGCTTCGGCCGCAGGCCCACCTCCACGGTGACGCCGTTGCCGCCTGGGCGCCGCTGCCGCTCGCCGCGCCAGAGGGCTCGCAGGGTCTCCAGGTGCTTGAGGAGGATGGTGCGCCGGTCGGCGTAGTTGCCCGGCGCGAAGGTGAAGTCCTGGACGTGCCAGCCGGTGGCCACGGACACATCGACGCGGCCCTGCGACAGGTTGTCCACGACGGACCATTGCTCCGCGACGAGCAGCGGATCATGCAGGGGCAGCACGACGCTGCCGGAGCGCAGGCGCAGATTGCGCGTGACGGCGGCGAGCGCGGCGGAGACCACCGCCGGCTGCGGGTAGATGCCGCCGAAGGAGTGGAAGTGACGCTCCGGGGTCCACACGGCGGAGAAGCCATTCGCGTCCGCGAACTTCGCGCCCTCCATCAACAGCTCGTACTTGGGCCCGGAGAGCGAGTCCTCGTCGTTGGCGAAGTAGGAGAGGCTGATCTGCAGCGGAGCGACACCTTCGCTTCCTCGCGACAGGCGCGAGGTGACGGCCTCGGAAGGGAAGAGGACGCGCAGTCCCCGGGAGAGCGCCCAGAGGGCTTCGAGTTCGGGCTTCTCGGGGGCGGGCTCGGAGGCGGCGAGCCAGGTGGTGCCCGGCACCGGACGCAGGCGCGCATCCAGGCCGGCGAAGAAGTCCGTCAGCGACGCGTGCGTCATCGCCCACGCGGGCTGGCCCGCGCCCATCGGCAGCAACCACGCCAGTGAGTCCGGCGAGGGCAGGGGTCGCTCGCCGTCCATCGCCAGGGGCGAAGCGTCGTCCAGCACCGCTTCGACCTGGAGGACCCGGGAGGCGTCCAGCCGCGAGGACGTGACAAGCCCCCGCCAGGTGACGAGCCGGGGCGCGGGCTGGCCTTCCACGGCATACGTCGGCAGCGAGTCCAGGTCCGTGGGCCCGAGCGCCACCGGAGCGCCACCGGCTTCGAGCACCCCCCACAGCGCGGCCAGCTTCTCCGGCGATGCGCGCAGGCAGATCGCGACAGGCTCACCCGGCGAAAGGCCCGACTCTCGCAGCCGTGTGGCGAGCCGCCGCGCACGGGACGCCAGCTCCGTCCAGGTCCACGTCCGCTCCCCCTGACCCACGGCGACGGTGTCCGGCTGGCGCCGTGCCTGCTCACGCAGGAGGGCGGGCAGTGACGGCGCGACGGGCGCGCTCCGGGGGGCGGGCCACGCACGGCGTTCGTGCTCCGTGGCCAGGGGCAGGCGGGAGAGCGGGGACTCGGGCCGGGCCAGCGCCGCGCCGAGCAGCACCTGGAGGTGCTCCAGCATGCGCCGTGCGGTGGAGGCGTCGAACAGCTCCGTCGCGTACTCCAGCGCGCCGTGCACGCGCCCGGGCTCCTCGGTGAGGATGAGCGTCAGGTCGGACAGCGTGGCGCCCCATTGCACGGGCGTGCCCGGCACTTCGATGAACGTGCCCCGGGCCCCGACGGCCGCCAGCGCGTCGCCGCCCATCTCCAGGCGCGAGTGGTAGACGAAGACGGTGTCCGCCATGCGGTCCCGGCCGATGTCCTTGCCTGGAACGAGCTGTTCGACGAGCAGCTCGAAGGGCACGTCCGGGCGCGACTGCACGTCGGTGACTTCGCGTCGCACGCGGTGCAGCAGCTCGCGGAAGCTCGGGTCATCCCCCACGTGGGTGCGGAAGGCGGCCGAGTGCGCCACGTAGCCGATGAGGGGCAGCAGCTCCGGCCGCGTGCGATTGCCGATGGGCGTGCCGACGATGAGGTCCGCCTGGCCGGTGTACCGGTGCAGCAGCGCGTTCCACGCGGCGAGCACCGTCATGTACGACGTGAAGCCCTCGCGCTTGCCGAAGGCGACCAGCGCGTCCGCGAGCGCGGGCGGGAAGTCCAACACCATGCGCTCGGAGGTGAGCGGGCAGTTCGCGGGACGGGGACGGTCGGTGGGCAGGCCCAACTGGCGCGGCATGCCGGCCAGCCGCTGTCGCCACCACTGCTCCTGTTCCGGGAAGCGCGCTTCGGCCAGGGACTCGCGCTGCCACGCGCCGAAGTCCGCGTACTGCACGGGCAGGGGTGACAGCGGCGAGGGCCTGCCCTGGACGAACGCGGCATAGAGCTGTCCGACCTCCTGGAGGAAGAGGGACGTGGAGAGCGTGTCGCAGACGATGTGGTGGATGGCGCAGACCAGCAGGTGCAGGTCCGCGCGCAGGCGCACGAGGGTGGTGCGAAGCACGGGACCGCGCACGAGGTCGAAGGGCCGCGCGGCGTCCTCCCGGGCGAACTGGAGGGCGGCCTCCTCGCGCTGTTCGGGCGTGCCGTCCAGTTCCACGACGGGAAGCGGGATGCGCACGTGGGGATGGAAGCGTTGCACGGGCCTGCCATCCACGGCGTCGTAGGTGGTGCGCAGGGCCTCGTGACGTTGGACGACTTCCTGGATGGCGCGCTCCAGGATGGCGACGTCGGCGGGACCTTCCAGGCGCAGGACGAAGGGAATCGTATAGGCGGACAGGCCGGGCAGGTACTGCTCCAGGCGCCAGACGCGCTCCTGGACGATGGAGAGTGGCAGGGCGTGGGTGCGAGGGCGGGGCACGAGCGGCAGCTCACGCGTGGGCTCCACGGCGGGAGCGTGCAGGAGCAGGGGTTCGATGCGCGCGGCGAGGCCCGCGACGGTGGGGGCCTCGAAGAGCGCGGCCAGCGGCACCTGGACGTGGAAGGTGTCGCGGAGCTGGTTGAGCAGCTGCGCGGCCATGAGGGAGTTGCCGCCCAGCTCCAGGAAGTTGTCGTCGCGGCCGACGAAGTCCATGCCCAACCGCTCACGCCAGAGCGTGGCGATCCGGAGTTCGACCTCACCGCGAGGTGCGTCCTCACGGCCCAGGGGGGTGGTGATGGCGGTGGGCTCCGTGGGAGCGGTCGGGGCTCCCGTGGTGGGGAGCGCGGCCGGCATCGCGGTGCGGGATGGCGTTGCTGGAGCCGTCCCTGGCGCATGGCCCGCAGGTGCATGAGGGGATGCGGGCGTTGCATCCGCGAATGCGCGTGGAGGCGTCGTGATCGCCGGAGGCGCCATCGGAGGTGCATCCGCGGGTGCGCGCGGAGGTGTCGTGCTCGCTGGAGGCGCCACCGCGAGCGGATGTCCTGGGCGCTCCGCGACCGAAGGCGCACCGTCCTGGACCCTCGGCTCCACCCAGCAGCGCTTGCGCAGGAACGCATACGTGGGCAGGTGCACGCGGCGACGCTGCTCGTGGGCGTAGAACGCGTCCCAGTCCACCGGCAGGCCCGCCGTCCACAGCTCTCCCACGCACTGGAGGAGGCCGGACTGCTCCGTCGTCGTGCCGCCCCGCCGCAGCGAAGCGAGCGCCTTGACGCGCTCCTTGTCCTCGCCAAGACAGGTGCGGATCAGCGGGGTGAGGTCCTGGCCGGGCCCCACCTCCAGCAGCACGCTGCACCCTTCTTCCAGGAGCGTTCCCACCGCGTCGGTGAAGCGCACCGGCTGACGCATCTGCCGGGCCCAGTAGTCGGGCGAGGCCAGCTCTCCCGGCCGCGCCACGGCGCCGGTGAGGCTGGACACGTAGCGCACGGAAGGCTCCTGGCGCTGGAGCGTGGACACCACGCGCGCCAGCTCCGCCATGAGGGGCTCCACGTCCGCGGAGTGGAAGGCATGCGGTGAAGGCATGCGCACCGCGCCGGCCTTGCGCTGCTGCAACAGGGCCTGGAAGCGCTCCACCTCTTCCACGGGCCCGGAGACGACACACCGGTCCGGAGCGTTGAGCGCGGCGAGCGTCAGACGCCCGGACAGCAGGGGCTGGACCTCCGTCGCCGGCAGGGCCACCCCGAGCATCGCGCCCGGAGGCAACCGGTGCATCAGCTCGCCACGCGCCACGGCCAGTCGGAGGGCCTCGGGCAGGGAGAGGACGCCCGCCACACACGCGGCGGCGTATTCGCCGAAGCTGTGACCGAGCACGGCGTGAGGAACGATGCCCCAGTCCTGCCACAGCCGGGCCAGGGCCATCTGCAACGTGAAGAGCGCGGGCAGCGCCACGCGGGTGTCCGCGAGCGCGGAGGTCGCCTCGTCCTCGCGACCCGGGCGCAGCAGTGATTCCACCCGCGCGCGCAGCGGCTCCTCCAACAGCGCGAGGCAGGCGTCCACCCGCGCGCGGAAGGACGGCAGGGATTCATACAGCTCCCGGCCCATGCCCAACTGCTGGCTGCCCTGTCCGGAGAAGACGAAGGCCACCCGCTTGCGGCGGGCCGCCTCCACGTCCTTCACGCGGACCGGCGTGGACGCCTTGCGAAGCTGCTTCGCCAGGTCCTCCACGTCGCGCGCCACCACCGTGCGCCGGTACTCGAAGGCCCGACGTCCAACGGCCTGCGTGTACGCCGCGTCCGCGAGCGCCATCTCCGCCCCGGGTGTCCGCACGGAGAACTGGGACGCCAGCGCCTCCAGGGCCCCGGGTGAACGGGCGGACAGCACATGCAACGCGAGCTGCTTCGCCACCGTCTCCAGGGCCTCGGGGGAGCGCGCCGACAGCACCTGCTGGGCAAGCTTCGACGCCGCCGCCTCCAGCGCTTCCGGAGCCCGGTCCGCCAGCACGTGCGAGGCGAGCTTCAGCGCCGCTGCCTCCAGGGCTTCAGGGGAGCGCGCCGACAGCACGAAGAGCTGATGCGAGCGCGAAGTGGGGCCCGTCGGCGCCACCGGTGCTTCCTCCAGCACGGCGTGCGCGTTCGTCCCGCCCACCCCGAACGAGCTGACCGCCGCGCGCCGTGGCGTCCCTCCCCGGGGCCAGGGGCGCAGGCGGGTGTTGACGAAGAAGGGGCCCGCGTCGAAGTCGATCTGTGGGTTCGGCTGTTCGAAGTGGAGGCTGGGAGGAATCTCTCCTTCCCGCAGCGACAGCGCGACCTTGATGAGGCCCGCGAGCCCCGCCACCGTGTCCAGGTGGCCCACGTTCGTCTTCAGCGACGCGAGCGCGATGGTGCCCCGATGATCCGGCCCCAGGCCGTAGGCGCGGTGGAGCGCCGCGACCTCGATGGGATCGCCCAACGGGGTCGCGGTGCCGTGCGCTTCCACGTAACCGATGTCCCGGGGCGACACGCCCGCGCGCTTCAGCGCCTGGGTGATGACGGCCGCCTGCCCCTGCACGCTCGGGGCGGTGAAGCCGGACTTGTTGCGCCCGTCGTTGTTGACGGCGGTGGCGCGGATGACGGCGTGGATGGGGTCGCCGTCGCGCACGGCGTCCTCCAGCCGCTTGAGCACCACGGCGGCCACGCCACTGCCGGAGACGGTGCCCTGGCCCTTCGCGTCGAAGGCGCGGCAGTGGCCGTCCGGGGAGTAGATCATCCCTTCCTGGTGCACGTAGCCGGTGCGCTGCGGCACCGACAGCCGCGTCGCTCCGGCGAGCGCCACGTCCGACAGGCCCGTCAGCAGGTTCTGACAGGCGACGTGCACCGCGACGAGCCCCGTGGAGCACGCGGTGTAGACGAGCATGCTCTCGCCGGTGAGCCCCAGCTTGTAGGACACCTTCGTCGGGAGGCTCTGGTACGTCGCGGTCCCGAACAGCTCGAAGAAGGCCGCCGAGTCCAACGGCATGTGCTGCTGGACCTCATTCGCGTAGCCGGACTCGTTCGCTCCCGCGAACAGGGAGATGACGCCCGGGAAGCGCGAGGGGTCGATGCCCGCGTCCTCCAGCGCGGCCCACGCGCACTGAAGGAACAGCCGCTGCTGCGGGTCGGTCCACTGCGCCTCGCGCAGGGACATGTCGAAGAAGGCGGGATCGAACTGGTCGATGTCCGCGAGCACGCCCTGCGCGGGGACGAAGCCCGGGTGTTGCCACAGCTCGACGCCCGGGGGCAGGCCGGGCAGGTGTTCCAGCTCCTCGGGTGGGAAGCGGGAGATGGACTCCACGCCCTCACGCAGGTTCTTCCAGAACTCCTCCACCGACGCGGCGCCCGGGAACCGCCCGGACATGCCGACGATGGCGATGGCGCCCGAAGGCCGCGTGGGCGTCGGAGCCTTCTCCGGTATTGGCGCGGATGCCCCCGGGGTTGGCCCTGGCGCGGAGGTTGGTGGGGCCAGGGGCTCGGACGCGGAGAGGGACCCGGGCTGTGGCAACGGTGCTGCTCCCGCAACCGGTTCCGTCTCCTGCGTGGACAGCGGCATCGCTGATTGCTTCTTCACGTGTGCGGGCTCCGCGGCTGCCGCGGGCATCGCAGGCGCGACGGCCTTCACGCCCTCCAACTCCAGGCGCTGGGCGAGCGCATGGACGGTGGGATGTTCGAAGAGCCAGACGACGGGCACGTCACGCTGGAGCGCTTCGCGCATCTGGTGGGCGACGCGCACCACGGTGAGCGACGTGCCGCCCAGGTCCTCGAAGAAATGGTCGTGGACGCCGATGCGCCGGGCTCCCAGCTCCCGGGCCCAGAGGGTGGAGAGCTGGTCCTCCAGCGGATTGCCGGGCTCCACGAAGCGGCCCTTGCGCGCGGTGGAGGCGGCGTCGGGTTCGGGGAGAGCGCGGCGGTCCAGCTTGCCATTGGGGGTGAGGGGCAGGGCGGGCAGCGCGACGAATGCGGTCGGCACCATGTACTCGGGCAGCCGCTGCCGCAGGTGTTCGCGCAGGGCCTGGACATCCAGCACTCCGGCGACAGCGGGCACCACGTAGCCCACCAGCCGCTTGTCGCCCGGCACATCCTCGCGCACGAGCACGGCGGCATCCGCGAGGCCAGGGCCCCAGCCCTTGAGCGCGGCTTCGACCTCCGACAATTCGATGCGGAAGCCGCGCACCTTCACCTGGCTGTCGATGCGGCCCAGGAAGTCCACGCTCCCATCCGCGCGCCAGCGCACCAGGTCGCCCGTGCGGTACACGCGCTCCCCCGGCGACGTCGCGAACGGATCCGGCAGGAAGCGCTCCGCCGTGAGGTCCGGGCGCGAGAGGTAGCCGCGCGCGAGTCCATCACCGCCGATGAGCAGCTCGCCGGGAACGCCCACGGGCACGGGCTGGAGCGCCGCGTCCACCACGTACACCCGCGTGTTGGACACGGGGGGACCGATGGGGATCAGGTCGTTGCGCACGGACTCCGGGCCGTCCATGCGCAGGCAGCAGGTGAAGACGGTGGCCTCGGTGGGGCCGTAGCCGTTGACCACTGGCAGGCCCAGCGTCTCCACCACGCGGCGCGTGTGCGTGGGCGACAGGACGTCGCCTCCCACGAAGAGCTGTCGCAGTCCGCGCAACACCTCCAGCTTCACGTCCACCACCTGCGCGAAGAGGCCCGCGGACAGGTAGAGCGACGTGACGCCATGACGGCGCAGGACCTGTCCCAACAGCTCCAGGTCTGTGGGCGGCTGGGGCGGGAAGACGACGAGCCGTCCTCCAGACAGCAGCGGCCCCCAGATTTCCAGCGTGGAGGCATCGAAGGACAGCGGCGCGATGAGCAGGAAGCTCTCGTCCGGGGTGAAGCTCGCCCACGACGCACCGTGCAGCAGGCGCAG
>SECN01000274.1 GCA_004173515.1 Myxococcaceae bacterium
CCGGCATCGTCTTCAAGGACATCACCCCCATGCTGGCCGACCCGCGCCTCTTCGGCCGCGTCGTCAACGCCATGTCCGCCCCCTTCCGGGGCCAGCACATCACCAAGGTCGTGGGCGTGGAGTCGCGCGGCTTCCTGCTGGGCGCCCCCATCGCGCTGGCGCTGGACGCGGGCTTCGTCCCCGCCCGCAAGCCCGGCAAGCTGCCCTACCGCAGCATCATCGAGCGCTACTCCCTGGAGTACGGCGCGGACGGCGTGGAGATGCACGAGGACGCCATCCTCAAGGACGAGCGCATCCTCATCGTGGATGACGTGCTCGCCACCGGCGGCACCGCCGACGCCACCGCCCGGCTCGTCCACCGCCTGGGCGGACAGCTCGTCGGCTTCAGCTTCCTCATCGCGCTCGACTTCCTGGACGGCGCGAAGCGGCTGGGCCCCGACAAGGTGACTTCCCTGCTGTCGTTCTAGCCCCCCGCGCCTGGCACGCCTGCCCGACCCCGTCCCGCGGATCGGGTTGACGTCCGCGCTGGCGCTGTTTATAAGTTGGTCACACAACCTACAAACAAAGCGTCCATGCCCCGTCCCTCCAACACCGAAGCGCGCCGCGAACAGATTGTCGCCGGGCTGCTCAAGGCCATGGCCAAGCGCGGCTACGAGGGCGCGTCGGTCGCGGAGATCGCGAAGGCCGCGAGCCTGAGCGCGGGGCTGGTGCACTACCACTTCAAGGACAAGCAGGAGATCCTCCTGACGCTGGTGCACTCGCTGGCCTCGCGTGCGCGGCAGCGCTTCGCCACGCGGGCGTCGAAGCTCCCGCTGGACGATGCGCGGGGGCGGGTGGACGCGTTCGTGGACGCGTTCCTCGCCACCGGGCCGGACGCGGACGTGGCGGCGGTGGCGGGCTGGGTCACCATCAGCGCGGAGGCCATCCGGCAGCCAGAGGTGCGCGTCGCGTACGAAGAGGTGGTGCGCGCGGACCTGGAGCAGTTGGAGTCGCTCGTCGCGGCGGTCGTGGGCAGGCGCCGGGCGCGTCCCCTGGCCGCGGGTCTGTTCGCGGCCATGCAGGGCTACTTCGTGCTCTCCGCGAGCGCCCCCGGGCTCGTGCCTCCGGGGTCGGCGGCGGGCACCGTGAAGCGCATGGCGGCGGGGCTCCTGGACGCGGCGGGGCCCCTGTCCCGGGACGACGCATGACGCGCTCGCGTTCCTGTTCGAAGTCCTGTCGGTCTCCTTCCTTCCGGGCCCCCACGGCCGGGACTGTTCGTGGGGTGTCTCGATGACCATCGCGCTCTATGCCGGCAGCTTCGACCCCGTCACCGCGGGCCACCTGTCGGTGGTGCGTCAGGCGGCGCGCCTCTTCAGCCACGTCGTCGTGGTGGTGGCGGTCAACCCGAACAAGCGCACGCTCTTGACCGCGTCCGAGCGCGTGGCGCTGGTGCACGACGCGGTGGCCCGGCATCCCAACGTCACCGTCACGCACACCGAGGGGCTCATCGTCGAGTTGGCGCGCGAGATTGGCGCGAGCGTGCTCTTGCGCGGCGTGCGCGGCGCCACCGATGCCCAGTTCGAAACGGAACTCGCGCAGATGAACCGCGCGCTCGCGCCCGAATTGTCCACCCTCTTCCTGCCCGCCGAGGCGCACCTGGCCGAGGTGTCCAGCAGCGCCCTCAAGGAGCGCATCGCGCGCGGCGAGGACGTGTCCGCCTACTGCCCTCCCGCCGTCGCCTCGATGCTGCGCGAGCGGCTGACCTCTTCCCTCCGGAGCCACCCATGAGCCTGTCCTTCGTTCCCCTCGGCGTCGGTGATGCGTTCTCCGCGCTGTACTACTCGTCGTGCCTCGCGCTGGAGGCGGAAGGACAGGTGCTGCTGCTGGACTGTCCGCACCCCATCCGCAAGATGATGCGCGAAGCGTCCGAGTCCTCCGGCGTGGCGCTGGACGTGGACCGCGTCAGCGCCGTGGCCCTCACGCACCTGCACGCGGACCATGCCTCCGGCCTGGAGAGCCTGGCGTACTTCTCCTTCTTCGTGCTGCAGCGGAAGATGGAGCTGCTCGCGCACCCGAGCGTCACGCGCCGCCTGTGGGAGGGCCACCTCGCCGCCGGCATGGAGTGCCTCATCGAGCAGCAGGGCGCGGACCCCAGCCACAAGCACTTCGAGGACTACTTCACGCACACGCCGCTGCACCTGGAGCGCCCGGTGCGCCACGGCCCGTTTGAAATCGAGTGCCGCTTCACCTACCACCACGTGCCCACCACCGCGTTCCGCATCCGCGCCGGGGGCCGGTGCCTGGGCTACAGCGCGGACACGGCCTTCGACGAGGGCCTCATCTCCTGGTTGTCGGAGGCGGACCTCGTCATCCACGAGACCAACTACGGCGTGCACACGCCCTACGAGAAGCTCGCCGCGCTGCCGGAGACCACGCGAGCGAAGATGCGCCTCATCCACTACCCGGACGGTTTCGATGCGAGCACGAGCGTCATCGAGCCGCTGGTGCAGGGCCGGCGTTACACGGTCTGAAGGGGCAGGCACGCGGTCGGTTGGATGCCCTTCTTCCTCCGGGAAGTTGGACGCGTGCCTTGCGCGTTGCGCCAAGTCCGGTCCGCTCGCCTTCATGCGCTGAGTGCGCTACGCCGAGTGGCACTGGCGCTCCCCCGTGCCCCCGCAAGAGAACGACCCCTGATGACGAAGATGACCGTGCGCGCCCGGGCCGCGCTCCTGCCGCTGGCGCTGGTGCTGGCCGCCCACTCCGCCGGGGCCGCCGCGCCGACGACACCCGCTCCGCCAGCGCCCGTTTCGGTGACGGACACCGTCCGCCTCACGATCCTGCACCTCAACGACGTGTACCAGTACCAGCCCACGGCCCAGAACCGGGGCGGCCTGTCGCGCGTGGCCACGCTGCGCAAGCAGGCGCTGAAGGAGTCCCCGCATGTCCTCACGCTGATGGCGGGCGACACGATTTCTCCGTCGGTGGAGTCGTCGGCGGAGGTCGCGGGCGAGGCGCTCAAGGGCCGGCAGATGATCGACGCGTGGAACGCGCTCGGCGTGGACTACTCGGTCGTGGGCAACCACGAGTTCGACTTCGGGGACGACGTGCTGCGCGCTCGCATCCAGCAGTCGCGCTTCCCTTGGCTGGGCGCCAACGTGATGAGCGTGAAGTCGGGTCAGGTGTTCGACGGGATGAAGGCGTGGGACGTGCGCGACGTGGGCGGCGTGAAGGTGGGCATCTTCGGCGTGGTGCTGCCGGAGACGCAGACCTCGTCCAAGCCGGGCAAGGACACGCGCATCACGCCGTACTGCGAGGCGGCGAAGCAGTCCGTGGACGCGGTGCGCGCGGCCGGGGCCCAGCTCGTCGTGGCGCTCACGCACCTGGCGGTGGAGCAGGACCGGGAGCTGGCGAAGTGCGTGCGCGTGGACGTCATCATCGGCGGGCACGACCACGACCGCGTGGAGGAGACCGTCGCGGGCACGCCCATCTTCAAGCTGGACGAGGACGCGGTGGACCTGGGCCGGCTCACGCTGGACCTGGACGCGAAGACGGGCGCGGTGAGGAAGCTCGCGTGGAAGGTCATCCCCATCACCGCGAAGGTGCCGGACGACGCGGCCTTCAACGAACAGATGAAGGCCTATGCGCCGCTGCTCGCCACGCTGGCGGAGCGGATCGGCCGCTCGCCGGTGGCGTTGGATGCCCGCAGCGCGCAGAACCGCCTGGGCGAAACGAACCTGGGCTCGTTCCTGGCGGACACGTTCCGCGAGGCGACGGGCGCGGACGTGGCGCTCGTCAACGGGGGCGCGGTCCGCGCGGACCGGGTGCTGCCCGCGGGCAAGATGACGCGGCGGGAGCTGTACTCGCTCATGCCGTACCGCAACGAGCTGGTGATGCTGGAGGTGACGGGGACGACGCTGCGCGCGGCGCTGGAGAACGGCGTCAGCCTGAGCAGCGTGGACGGCAAGCCGCCCGGCCGCTTCCCGCAGGTGTCCGGCATGCGCTTCACCTACGACCTGCGCAAGCCCCCGGGAGAGCGCGTCACGAAGGTGGAGGTGCGCGGTCGGGCGCTGGACGACGCGGCGGTGTACCGGATGGCCACACTGAGCTTCGTGGCCGCGGGCAATGACGGCTACACGATGCTCAAGGAGCTGCCCCTGCTGCCCGCGAGCAAGGACCTCCCGTCACCGTGGGACGCGCTCACGTGGGCCTTCAGCACCGGCAAGCCCGCGCCGCGCGCGAAGCCCCAGGGACGCATCGCGCTGGTGGGCGCGCCTGCGGGTGGCCTGCACGCACCGCCGACGATGAAGTAGCGCAGGCCTGGTCCGCACGGACACACCCCGCAGGCTGGTGCGCCGTCGACGATGAAGTAGCGCATGCATCGTCAGCGCGGGTGCCTCCGCGAAACCGCTTCGCACAAGCTGGCAAGCCGTCGACGCTGAAGCAGCGCAGGCATCATCGTCCGCGCGGGTGCCTCCGCACGGCCGCTTCGCACAAGCTGGCAAGCCGTCGACGCTGAAGCAGCGCAGCATCATCGTCCGCGCAGGTGCCTCCGCACGGCCGCTTCGCACAAGCTGGCAAGCCGTCGACGCTGAAGCAGCGCAGACATCATCGTCCGCGCAGGTGCCTCCGCGCAGCCGCTTCGCACAAGCTGGCAAGCCGTCGACGCTGAAGCAGCGCAGGCATCGTCCGCGCGGGTGCCTCCGCGAAACCGCACACCCGCGAGGCTGTCGGCGCACGCGACGCGAGCTGAAGCCCCACGCTACGGAGAGGTCCACCCGCGCAGCCGGTACACCACGCGCCCGGCCAGCTCGCGCAGCATGTCCGTGCTCTGGCTGAGCCCTCCCGCGCGCGGCAGCCAGCTCATGCTGCCCGGCGGAAGCGGCGAGGAGCGCACGTCCACCGCGAGCGTGTCCGCCCGCACGCCCACCGCCGCGAAACAGCCCGCCGCCCTCGGCAGGTGGAAGGCGCTCGTCACTAGCAGCAGCGACTTCCAGCCGTGCTCGCGCACCAGGGGCTCGGAGTTGAGCGCGTTCTCGCGGGTGTTGCGGCTGCGCCCCTCCTTCACGATGCGCTCGGGCGCGATGCCCCAGTGCTCCAACTGCCCGGCCAGCACGTCCGCCTCCACCACCGCCTCCGGCCTCGCATCCAGGTTGCCGCCCGTCAGCAGCACCTGCTTCGCATGGCCGTCCCGCAGCAGCTCGAAGCCCCGCATGATCCGCTCCGGCGCCGCGTTGTACTCAGGCCGCCCCGAGCGCTCCGTGGCCGCCGCGTCCAGCCCTCCCCCCAGGAGGATGATCGCGTCGTAGACGGTCCCCGGCCGGAAGGTGCTCACCGCGCCGCCCTCCGTCGCCCGCGTGAGCAGCGCCACCGTGGGCTCGATGGAGAAGGCGTAGAGCACAGCGAGCGCCGCGAGCTGGAGGCCCACCGACACCCGCGCCCGCCGTCGCCACAGCAGGCTGCCCACGCCCAGCAGCAGCGCCCAGGTGAGCGGCGAGAGCAGCAGGTCCAGCAGCTTGGAGAGGACGAGGAACATCGCCGGGCTATTTGCCCTTCCGTCCGCCGGCCAGGTACTTGCGCGCCTCGGCCGCGTCGTCCCCCTGCGGCTCCAGGTCCAGGTAGCGCTGATAATGCTCCCGGGCCTCCTGGGCCTTCCCCTGCCGCGCGCCCATCCGTCCCAACTGGAGGTGACACAGCACGGAGGCCGCATCCACCTCCAGGCACCGACGGAATTCCGATTGCGCCCGGGTCGCGTTGCCGCTGCGCAGATGATCCATGGCCAGCAGGTACGACGCGCTCGCCTCCGGGTGACGGTCCTTCCAGTAGTGGACGAACCCGTTCATGCCCCGAGGAACGGGGGCGGGCTTGTCCGCGCTCACGCCCTTGCCGCGTCCTCCCGCCGGAGACTGCGACTCCTCCGGGTCGGCAACGGGCTTCGGCTTCTCCGGCGGCAACCGCTCCAACGCCACCTGCACGCGCTCGGGCAGCTCCGACGCCGACAGGGTGGTCGTCCAAGGCTGGTAGCCCACGAACAACAGCTCCAACCGGTGGGCCACGTGTCCTTCAGCGACCTCCAACGTGGTCGGCGTCATCCCGACCGATGCGCCATCCCACCGGACCTGCGCGCCCGGCGGATTCGTCACCACCTGGAGCCTGCGCAGGGGCAGGACCGACGCCTCCGGAAACACCGCCCATGCGAGGAACAGCCCCAGGGCCACCACCGCGCCCACGCCCAGCAGCCGCACGGGCCATGCCCCATACGGTCCCGCCAGGGAAGAGGGCTCCAGGGAGGTCCCCGGCTTGCGGTCCTCCAGCTGTTCCGGGTCCAGCGCGCGGTGCACCGAGGACGCCGTCGCCGGCTCGCCCGGTCCCCCCGGGCCTTCCTCTCCGGTCCAGAGCGCCACCTGGCGCAGGAAGGATTCGGGAATGCGCGGCTCATGCCCCGCGAGCTTGAGCTCCTCCTCGAAGAGCCAGTTCATCAGGTGGCGCAGCGTGGTGGCGGGAAACAGCGGCGCCCGGTACGCGAGCCACTCCGCCAGGGCGCGCTGGAAGTCCTCCGCGCTCGTGAAGCGGTCCTCGCGCCGCAGGGACAGTGCCCGCGAGACGAGCGCGACGAGCGACTCATCCAGCTCCGGCACGTACTGTCGAGCCGGCGTCACCATCCCCTTGGCGATGCGCTCCATCACCGCGTGCGCATCCCCCTCCACCGGCCGGCGCCCGGTGAGCAGCTCGAAGAGCACCACGCCCGTCGTGTACACGTCCGAGCGCGCATCCAGCGCCTCCGCGCGCGTCTGCTCCGGCGACAGGTAGATGTACTTGCCGCGCACCACGCCGGCCTCCGTCTCCGGCCGGTCCGACAGCTGCGCCTTGGCGATGCCGAAGTCGGACAGCTTCACCTCGCCCTCGTAGCTGACGAGCACGTTGTCCGGCGACACGTCGCGGTGCACCAGCCCCAGCGGGCGGCCCTCCTCGTCGCGGCGCGTGTGCGCGTGGTGCAGGCCCTTGCAGACCTCCAGCACCAGCCCCACCGCCAGCGGCGCGGGCAGGTGCGAAAGCCCCTTCAGCTTCGAGCGCTTGAGCACATGCGACAGGGGCTGCCCGTCCACCCACTCCATCGCGAGGAAGTACTCGCCCTCCACCTCACCGAAGTCGAAGACCTGCACGATGTTGCCGTGGCTCAGGCCCATGGAGATGCGCGCTTCGTTGAGGAACATCCGCACGAAGGCCGGGTCCTGCGCGTACGGGTCCCTCACGCGCTTGATGACCACGGAGCGCGACACGCCCGGCGCCAGCGTGAAGCGCGCGCGGTGCACCACGGCCATCCCGCCCGCGCCCAGACGCTGCTGCAATTCATACTTCCCGAACCGCGTCGTGTGGGAACCCGTCGTCACGGGGGCGGAGGGTACCCTACCGCCACGCCATGAGGGGAGCCCCACCCCGGCCAGCGTGGCTCAGCGCTCACCCCAGTGCAGCTTCTGCCGAAGGATGGTGAAGAAGGCCACGCGGGGGTTTCTCACCAGGCCCACGCGGTTGGGCGAGCGCACCACCTCGATGCAGTCCCCCGTCTGGAGCGAGTGGCCCGTCTGTCCATCCAGCGTCAGGTACGTGTCCGCCGTCTCGCTCTTGAGCGTGATGCGGATGGTGCGGTCCGCCGGCACCACGATGGCCCGCTGGGTCAGCGCGTGCGAACAGATGGGCGACAGGATGGTGCAGTCCACCGACGGGTGCACGATGGGCCCGCCCGCGGACAGCGAGTACGCGGTGGAGCCCGTCGGCGTGGCCAGGATGATTCCGTCCGATTTGTACGTGGTGATGGGCACGCCATCGATGGACGTCTCGTGGTCCGCGATGCGCGCGAGCGCGCCCTTGTTGATGACCACGTCGTTGAGGATTTCGTCCTCGACGAGGACCTTGCCCCCGCGCAGCAGGCGGCAGGACAGCTTCATCCGCGAGTCCACGTGGAAGTCGCCCGCCAGCACGTCCGCCAGCCGGGTGAACAGCTCCTCCACCGGCACCTCGGTCATGAAGCCCAGGCTGCCCAGGTTGACGCCGATGATGGGCACATCGCGGCCGCCCAGCAGCCGCGCCGCGTAGATGAGGGTGCCGTCGCCTCCCAGCACCACCACCGCTTCGGCGCGCGCCGCCAGCTCCCGGTCGTCCACGCGCGGCCAGTTCAGCGCGTGCGCCAGGGCACGGTCCGCCAGCACCGTCAGGTGCGGGTAGCGCTCATGGATCTCCGCCGCCAGGGCCACGGCCTGCGGGGTGTCTCGCTTCGCGACGATGACCAGGGTCTGCACGCCCCCCGGGTTCTAGTCCAGGCGGCCCGCCAGGGGTGCAAGGGATTTGACGCACCTGCCCGCCGCCGGACATCGCCCTGGGGGACATCAGGAGGGCGCGGGAGCCTCCGGAACGCTAGGTTCGGGGCAGACATGGACCTGTTCGACCACGCCAGCCAGAAGGAAACGGCCTCCCTGGCGCCGCTCGCCGAGCGCATGCGGCCGACCACCCTCTCCGAGTACCTGGGCCAGGAGCACCTCACCGGCGAGGGCCGTTTCCTGCGCCGCGCCCTGGAGGCGGACCAGGTGCCCAGCCTCATCCTCTGGGGACCGCCGGGCACGGGCAAGACGACGCTCGCCCAGCTCGTCGCGCGCTCCACCGGCGCCGCCTTCGAGACGATGTCCGCCGTGCTCGCGGGCGTGAAGGACATCCGCGAGACGGTGGCCCGCGCCCAGGACCGCTGGAAGCTGCACCGCCAGCGCACGCTGCTCTTCATCGATGAAATCCACCGCTTCAACAAGTCGCAGCAGGACGCGCTGCTGCCCCACGTGGAGAAGGGCACCGTCACCCTCATCGGCGCCACCACGGAGAACCCGTCGTTCGAGGTGAACGCCGCCCTGCTGTCCCGCTGCCGCGTCATCACCCTGCGCGGCCTGGAGCAGGAGGAGCTGGTGGCGGTGATGCGCCGCGCGGTGGCGGACCCCAAGGGGCTGGGCGGCAAGGTGGCCGTGGACGACGCGGCGCTGGACTTCATCGCGGACGCGGCCGGAGGTGATGCGCGCAAGGCCCTCACCGCGCTGGAGGCCGCGGCGGCCCATGGCGGCGCGGTGGTGGACCGCAAGGTGGCGGAAGAAGCCCTCCAGCAGAAGCTGCTGCTCTACGACAAGGGCGGCGAGGAGCACTACAACGTCGTCAGCGCCTTCATCAAATCCATGCGCGGCAGCGACGTGGACGCGGCGCTGTACTGGATGACGCGCATGCTGGAGGCGGGCGAGGACCCTGTCTTCATCTTCCGCCGCATGGTCATCTTCGCCTCGGAGGACGTGGGCAACGCGGATCCGCGCGCGCTGGGCGTGGCGGTGGACGCGCTGAGGGCCTTCCAGTTGATGGGCCTGCCCGAAGGCACCCTGCCCCTCACCCAGGCCGTGACGTACCTGGCGCTGGCGCCCAAGTCGAACGCCGTCATCGCCGCCTACGCCGCCGTGCGCGAGGCCGTGACGAAGGA
>SECN01000275.1 GCA_004173515.1 Myxococcaceae bacterium
GTCCAGCACGAAGGCCACTTCAATCTCCGGCCGCGCCCCCTGCGCCTGCACGGCCGGGTCCTGCGGCAGGAAGTCCGGAACCAGGGGGGCCTCGACCCGATGCCCGCGCCGCCGCCCGCCGCCCCCGCGAAGTCGAAGCCGAAGTCGCCGGAGGCCGCGACCTCCGTGGGCGTCCTGGCGCCCGGGCCGCAGACGCCCGAGGCCCCCCTGGTTCCGGACTTCCTGCCGCAGGACCCGGCCGTGCAGGCGCAGGGGGCGCGGCCGGAGATTGAAGTGGCCTTCGTGCTGGACACCACCGGGTCCATGGGCGGCCTGCTGGAGGGCGCGAAGCAGAAGATCTTCTCCATCGCGTCGCGCATCGCGAAGGGCAAGCCCACGCCGCACCTGAAGCTGGCGCTGGTGGCGTACCGGGACGTGGGGGACGCCTACGTGACGAAGCGCTTCGATTTGAGCGACGACCTGGACGCGGTGTTCGCGGAGCTGCGCAAGCTCCAGGCGGACGGCGGCGGGGACTCCCCCGAGCACGTGGGGCGTGGGCTGGGCGAGGCGGTGTCGCTGCTCCAGTGGAACCAGAACCGCGAGGTGATGAAGGTCATCTTCCTGGTGGGCGACGCGCCTCCGGCCCAGCGTGAGGCCGCCTGGGACTTCAAGCTGTGGTCCAAGCGCGCGAAGGAACGCCACATCGTGGTGAACACGGTGCGCTGCGGTGGGGACGACGCCACCGAGGTCTCCTGGCGCTACGTGGCGAAGCTGACGGACGGCACGTTCGACTCCATCGACGCGGCGGGCGGCATGGTGGCGGTGGCCACGCCCTTCGACGCGGAGCTGTCCCGGGTGAACGCGGAGCTGGCATCGAAGACGCTCTACGCGGGCCGCAAGGAGGCGCAGGCGATGAACCGGGCGCGCGCTGACGCGATGAAGGACATGAGCGCGGAGGCCGCCGCGGATCGCATCAGCTACATGAAGACCAGCCGGAGCGTGGGCAAGGGCGGCGCCGCCGCGGCGGAGGTAAGCAGCGCGCCCGCGGCGATTGGTGGCGCGGTGGACCTGCTGGAGAAGCCGACCGCGCTCGCCTCCATCCAGGACGACGAGCTGCCCGCGGAGCTCCAGGGCCTGAAGAAGGAGGAGCAGTCCGCGAAGGTGAAGCAGCTCGCCGGCGAGCGCAAGGCGCTGGAGCAGCAGGTCGCCAAGCTCGCGACCGAACGCGACCAGTGGCTCACGAAGAACGCCCCCACCAAGGAGGACGCCTTCGACGCCAACGTGATGAAGAGCGTGAAGACCCAGGCCGCGAAGTTCGGCGTGAAGTACTGAAGTCGCTTCACCGCGCGGGGACTGTCGCTCCCCGCGCGGGCCTACTCGCGCGTCACCGCCCGGAGCACCACTTCGCGGCGTTGATCCAACAGGCGCATCGCCAGCGGACGCACCGCCCGGTACACGAGGAAGTTGAGCACCGCGCATCCGGCGATGAAGGCCACGGAGTCCCACCCCGGGCCGGCCTTCCCCGCGAGCTTCAGCGCATGGCCAAAGGGCATGCAGCCCACGCTGGCCGCGAGGATGCCCAGCATCGACGCGGTGAGGGGCACCTTGTCCCGCCGCTTGAGGCTCGCGTGGAACTTCACCGGGAAGTACAGCGACAGGAAGTTGCCCGCTGCCAGCAGCATGGGCACCACCGCCGCCACCGCCGCCATGGCGCACAGGAAGTCCACGAGCGTGCCCGCGCCGAAATACACCCGGTAGAAGAGCCCCACCAGCACCGCCATCCCCAGCGCCGCCACGCCCTGCACGCGGTTCTTCGCGCGCAGCACGTCCGACAGGTCCAGGGGCGCCGCCAGGAACACCGCGAAGCCGTGCCCGTCGTACGCGAACGTGTTCTGGGAGAACGTGGAGGCGATGACCACGGCGCCATAGATGCTCAGGCCGCCCATCACCCACGCATCCGCGCTGTTGCCCAGCAGGTAGACGAAGAGGTCCCGGCCGGACAGCAGCTTCAGCAGGATGGCCAGGATGAAGGGCACCGCCGCCAGCAGCCGCGCGCGCGGGTTGCGCCACAGGTCCAGCACCTCGCGCCGCACCAGCGTGTCGAAGCGCGTGCGCGTGGTGGCGAACGGGTCGCTGTCCGCGCCGTCCACCCGCGCGCCCCCCGAACGTCCCGCCTGCCGGTGGAAGCGCAAGAGCAGCGCATACGCCACGGCCATGCCCACGCCGGTGAAGAACAGCAGGCCCACGGCCTCCATCATCGCGATGCGGACATGGCCGTGGGCCAGCTGCCCCAGCCCGTCCCCGAAGTAGCCCGGCGGCACCTGGCTGAGCGCCACCGCCGCGTTGATGATGAGGCTCATGTCCAGCGCGCCCACGCCCGCCTCGCCCACGCTCGTCAGCCACGACGTGTCGATGGGCGGGATGAACGACGCGGCCACCAGGAACGCCAGCATGCCGCCGCCCATGATGCGCGCGCTGTGCTTCGCCTTCAGGACGTTGATGACCGTGTAGAGGCCCACCCGGCTCCACGCCGCGCACAGCAGCGCGAACAGCACGTAGAGCACCGCCGCCAGCCAGGGCGCCGCCAGCCGGTGGCGCGACGCATAGCCCACCGCCGCGCCGGTGAGGGGCGCGTAGAACACCAGCGCGCGGGGCTCGAAGAGGCTCGCCACCGTGGAGCCGATGAGCAGCCGGAACGGGGAGATGGGGAAGGCGGCGTAGCGTGACAGCTCGGAGTGGTCATCCACGCCGGCGGACAACAGCGGCCAGGTCACCCACGTGGCGGCGGTGACGAAGCACAGCAGGTTGAGGATGAAGTAGGGCCACACGTTGCTGTGCGCGATGGTGCCCAGGCGCATCAGCTTGAAGAAGGACAGGCCCAGGATGACGCCCGGCGCGCTGGAGCCCAGGAACGCGGCCACCGCCAGCAAGCGGCTCTTGCCCGGCCCCTGGTTGAGCCCCAGGTGCAGGCGCAGGCCCCACAAAAGCATCAGGTGGCGCAGGAAGCTGGGGACCGGAGGCCGGGGGCTCACGCGGACTCCCGGCGCAGCGGCACCACCGTCGCGGCGGGTTCTGCGTAGAACGACAGCTTCGCGTTGCGCGCGGCCGGCACGGCGACCAGCTTCTCGAACACCGCCTCCAGCGTGGACGCGCCGTGGCGCTGGCGCAGCGCCTCCACCGGGCCCTGATCCAACATGCGCCCGCCCCGGATGACGCCCGCGTGCGTGGCCAGCCGTTCGGCGATCTCCAGCACGTGCGTGGTGAGCAGCAGCGTCACGCCCCGGCGGCTCAGCTCGCGCAACAGCTCGCGGATGACACCCGCGGCCAGCACGTCGATGCCTTCGAAGGGCTCATCCAGCAGCACCAGCTCCGGCCCGTGGATGAGCGCCGCCGCGATGGCGAGCCTGCGCCGCATCCCCTTGGAGTACTCCGCCACCAGCGCGCCGGCCTTGTACGTGAGCTCCGTCAGCTCCAGCAGCTCCACCGCGCGGGACGCGGCCTCGCTGCCGCTCAAGCCATACATGCGCGCGCAGAACGTGAGGTATTGGCGGCCGGTGAGCCGCTCGAAGAGGCTCAGCTCCTCCGGCACCACGCCCACGCGCGACTTGACGTCCAGGGGCCTGGCCACCGCGTCCACGCCGAGCATGCGGATGGAGCCCGCGTCCGGCCCGTACACGCCGGTGAGCAGCGCGATGGAGGTGGACTTGCCGGCCCCGTTGGGACCGAGGAACGCGTAGAAGGCGCCCTTGGGAATCTGGAGGTCCAGGCCGTCCAGCGCGGTGAAGGCACCGAAGCGCTTGACGAGACCGCGTGCGTCAATGGCTAGGTCGGGGACCAGCTCGGGGCCGGCCGGTTCGGAAGGGGGGGGCGTCATGAAGGACGCCATCACACCACGTTCCCAGGGGCCGCCGACAATCCTCGGGTTGACGGATGTCGGTGCCTGCCTGCTGCTTCGCGACTCAGTGCACCATGGCGACTTCGGGCGGCCCGACGATCTGCTGCACCGTGGTGCGCACCTTGTCCAGGTCCACGGGCTTGGAGATGTAGCCGGCGGCGCCGACCAGCTCCGCCTCCCACTCGAAGCCGTAGCCCGAGATGATGATGATGGGCAGGTTGCGCGCCCGAGGCATCTTCTTGAGCGCGTCCAGCAGGCCCCAGCCGCTCATGACGGGCATCCGGAGGTCCAGGAGGACCGCGCCCGGGATGTCCTCCTCCAGCAGGTCCAACGCCTCGCGACCGTTGGCGGCCTCGATGGTGTCGTAGCCCATCTCCTGGAGGGCATCGCAGATGAGCGTGCGGTGACTCGCGTCGTCGTCGACGACCAGGATGTTCGACATGGGTATGGCCTCTGGAGATGGCGGCGTCTGCTTCTTGGGGACCGCGATTCTATGGGCACGAAGATGGGAATGCCTCTTCCATTGCGGAAGGGGTTCCGTTTCTTTTCAACATCTGTCCACACCGTAGAGCTTCAACGCGTTGCCTCCCAGCACCCCCGCCAGCGCGTCCTCGGACGAGCCCAGGTCCACCAGCGCCTTGAGCTCCCGGTCCCACGCATAGGGGATGTTGGGGAAGTCCGTCCCGTAGAGGATGCGCTCCGGCCGCACCTCCAGCACCTGACGGGGCAGGGGCACGGGGAAGTAGCCGCCCACCGCCATCGTGGTGTCCAGCCAGAGGGTGTCGTGCCGCTCCAGCAGCCGCGCGTAGGCGTCGAACTCGTCCGCGCCCAGGTGGGGCACGCACAGCTTCAGCGTCGGATGATCCGTCAGCACGCGCTCCACCCGCTCCGCGGCGCAGAGCGTGTACGGATCACACGGGTACTGGGGGCTGGCCGGCTCCCGGCCCGCGTGCATGACGAGCGGTCTGCCCGCCCGGGCGCAGGCCTCGTAGAGTTCGTGCAGTTGGGGCGCGTCCGGGGAGAAGCACTGCACATGACAGTGCAGCTTCACGCCCTTGAGTCCCAGGGCGAACGCTTCTTCCAGGATGGCCACGGCGCCGGGCTCGCCCGGGAAGACGGTGGCCAG
The DNA here is from genome assembly GCA_004173515.1 of Myxococcaceae bacterium. Taxonomy (GTDB): domain Bacteria; phylum Myxococcota; class Myxococcia; order Myxococcales; family Myxococcaceae; genus Corallococcus. The sequence continues at coordinate 5,001 of SECN01000275.1, forward strand.
CCCGATGACGCGGGGCTCGGCCTTCGCCACTTCCGCCACGTAGGCGTTGAGGGCTCTCGCCATGCCCGGCTTGTGGGCGTAGTGCAGGGCGACCACGCGCTCGACGCCCCGGGACAACAGGAACGAAAGCACGTGGGGCGTGTGCAGTTTGTAGCGGATGGGCCAGCCGTGCTTGTCGAACCAGCGCCACACCGCCTCGAAGACGCGGTCGGGGAACAGGTGCACGTGCGCGTCCACGACGGGCGGCAGGCCTGGATCCACGCGGGGCCCTTCCTCGTCCGCCAGCGCGGGCATCGGCATGGAGATGCCCAGCTCCCGCCACGAAGGCGACGACGCCAGACACGGCACCGGGACGTCGTCGTCTTCCGGCGCGCGGGTCGCGTCCGGATCCGACGTCATCCGCCGCCCGAGCCCGACGGGCCGGACTTCGAGGTGTCATCCGCCTTGTCGGCCTTGTCCATGCGCCGCAGGTAGCTGTTGTGCGCGTAGCCGTTGCGCTCCAGCCGCTGGGCCTCGATGGCGTCCGCGACCTTCGTGCACACCTGGCCGAGCACGCGCAGGGACTCGGCGATCACCCGCTCCGCGTGATCCTGCGCGTTGGCGGACGGAATCGTGGGTCGGTCGCGACGGAACAGGAGGGGCAACTTCATCCGGTGGAATCTAAGGGATGGCCCGCCCGCGTGCCACGCGTCAGCCCCACCCCGGATTCCCCGCTCGCCCCCTGCACCGCGTCGTCCCCCAAGTGTTGACAGCGCAACGCATCATCGCCCCCGGGGCGGGGTTAACCGCGTTGACAGTCACGAACTTTACACTTTGCACCGGGTCGGTCCGGCCAAGCCCCCCTGGTCGCCCATCGAGTGCCGCCAACCCTCTGGAATCACGGCGGCTTTACGAATTTTCAAGCAGGGAGGTGACAGCGCCCGGATTCGACTTTAGATTGCGTCGTCGGATTTCACACGGGAGGAGCAGCGCATGGCTTACGACGGCGAGCTTGTGAAGATGCAGAACGGTCGCTGGGCGCGGTTCCAGCGGTGCCAGGTGTACCGCCCGGGCGTCGCGGACGCCGGTGAGACGATGCTGCTGATCGCGGTGGAGCTGGAGGAGCGCTATCAGCAGCTCCTGGACGACGCGGCGGATTCCCTCGCGGAGTACCGCTCCCAGGGCGTCCCCGTGCAGGTGCGGCTGGCGCCGGACGCGCAGGGCATCACCCTGCACCCCGAAGCCTCCGCTTCGCTGAACTAGGTCCCCCGGCACCCTTGGGGTGCCCGGCGGGCCGCATGCGCTGTAAATCCCCGGGCCTCGCGCTTTCACCGCGCGGGGCCCGTTGCATTTACAAGCGCTGGAGCCCGAAGCCTTTTCAGGCGGCCGGGCCTGCCCGCACCGGGCGCGCCTGGCGCACTCAGTCGTGGATCTGGAAGAAGGTCGCGGCGTTGTCGCGGGTGACGCGGCGCACGAGCCGCTCGGACAGCTTCGCCTTGCCCAGCAGGTTCGCGGTGCGCGCGAGGCCCAGGATGTCCCCCGCGCCGTCGCCCGCGTCCGAGTCCAGCACCAGCCGCTCGCTGCCCAGCCTCCGCACCAGGGCCACGGCCCGGTCCGCCTGGAGGGCCTCCGGGTGCAGCGTCAGCCCCGCCCAGTGGCCCACCTCCAGGATGGTGCGCACGGTGCGCGCGTTGGCGTGGTCCACCAGCGCGCGCGACGGGGCGAGCCCCGACTGGCGCAACAGCGTGAGGATGCGCCGCGTGTGGCGCTCCTTGTCCTTGAGGGGCGTGTGCACCACCACGCGCAGCTTGAGCTGGCGGGCCAGGGCCAGCTGTTCGAGGAACGCCTCTTCCTCCTCCTCGCCGCCCACGTGCAGGCCCGTCTCGCCCAGGGCCACCACGCGGCCGCCCTCGAAGTACTCCGGCAGGTGGCCCAGCACCTCCGACAGGCCCCGGCGCGGGATGCAGCGCGGGTGCACGCCCAGGGCCGCCCAGGCGCGGATGCCCAGCCGCTCCAGCCGTGGCAGTTGCCGTTCGACCAGGTGGTCGAAGTGCTGGCGCAGCGCCTTGGCCGTCGCTTCCGGAAAGTGATGCGCCACGACCAGGGCCCGCTCCACGCCGAAGAAGCGCATGGACTCCAGGTCCTGGTCGGTGAGGGCCTCCGGGTGGAGGTGCGCATCGAAGAGCGGCAGCGGCTCGGGCACGGTTCTCCTTCTTCAGTCCTGGCCCAGCGCGGCGCCCTCGTTGCGCGGGTCGCTGGACGAATAGCGCAGGTTCGTGCGCGGGTCGCTGTAGACGGCCTCGGCGTCACCCCAGGCGTCGACGCGGCGGATCTTATGGCCCTTGGCCTCCAGCGTGGCCAGCGTCGCGGGCTCCAGGCCCCACTTGTCCACCCACAGCTCGTCCGGGAGGTACTGGTGGTGCAGCCGGCCGGCGCCCACCGCCCTGGCCACGTCCATGCCCTGGTCGACCACGTTGCTGATGGCCTGGATGACGGTGGTGGGGATGGTGGAGCCGCCAGGGCTGCCCACCGCCAGCATCACGCGCTTGGGGTCTTCCTTCGCGAACACCAGCGTGGGCGACATGGAGGACAGAGGCACCTTGCCGGGCTGGATGGCATTGGGCTCACCGGTGACAAGGCCATACGCGTTGGGCACGCCCGGCTGCGCGGCGAAGTCATCCATCTCATCGTTGAGGAGCACGCCGGTTCCCTTGCCCACGATGCAGGAGCCGAAGCTGTAGTTGACCGTCGTCGTCATGGCCACCGCGTTGCCCTCCTTGTCGATGACGGAGATGTGCGTGGTGTTCTTCTTCTCCGGCTCCGGCGTGAGGGGGCCCGCGTCATGGCGCAGCGTGGAGGACGGGCCGTTCGTCACCGGCGCCAGCAGCGACGCGCTCGCGGTGGCCTTCTTCGGATCGATGCTGCCCGCCAGGTCCGCGATGTGCCCGGGCGACGCCAGCCGCTCCAGCGGCACCTGCACGAAGGCCGGGTCGCCCAGGTACTTCGCGCGGTCCACGTACGCGCGGCGCACGGCCTCCGCGTAGAGGTGCAGCGCGTCCGGGTCGCGGTACGGCACGCCCTGGGGACGCAGCTGCTGGAGCATGCCCAGCACCTGCACCACGGCCAGGCCTCCGGCGCTGGGCGGCGGCATGGTGAGGATGCGGTGGCCCCGGTAGGTGGTCTCCAGCGGCGTGGCCTTGCGCGTCCGGTACGCCGTCAGGTCCTCCTGCGTGAGCACGCCGCCCGCGTCCTTCACCGACTTCACCAGCGCCTGCGCCACCGGCCCCGAGTAGAACGCCTTCGCGCCGCCCTTCGCGATGAGGCCCAGCGTGCGCGCCAGGTCCGGCTGTTTGATGAGGTGGCCCACGGGGGGGACGTCCGGCGTGCCCTGCGCGTTCTTCACCAGGAAGATGCGCGCGGCCTCCGCGTCCTGGCGCAGGCACTCCGCGCGGCCCGTCGCCATCTGCTGGTACTTGGGCGTCACCCAGAAGCCCTGCTTCGCCAGTTGGATGGCCGGCGCCAGCACCACCGCGGGCTTGAGCTTGCCGTGCGTGGCGAGCAGCTCCAGGTAGCCCGCCACCGCGCCCGGCACCGCCACGCTCAGCGCGCCGTCCGTGGACAGCCCCGGCACCAGCGCGCCGTCCTTCAGGTACATGTCGCGGGACGCTGCCTTCGGCGCCACCTCGCGGAAGTCCAGCACCCGCGTCTGGCCCGTCTTCGCGTCGTGCACCAGCGCGAACCCACCGCCGCCCACACCGGAGTGGTAGGGACCCACCACGGCCGCCACGAACGCCGCCGCCACGGCCGCGTCCACCGCGTTGCCGCCCTGGTCCAGCATCTCCAGCGCGGCCTTGCTCGCGGGGGGGTACGCGGTGGCCACCGCACCTCCCCGGTAGGGCCTCGCCGCGAAGGCCGCCGACGCCGCCAGCAACACCGCGAGTCCCACCGTGCGGGCAAACCCCTGCCCGACGGATCCAATGTGTGTATTTCCCACCTGGACGCCTTTCCTTGTGATTTCCGGCCGTTCCCTAATGCACCATGCGCTGCGTTGGGACCAGGGTTTCAACAGGACAACATTTTTTTCCTTGGATTGTGAAAGCAGACGAGGCACTCTTGGGTCATGTGTAGCGACGGGTGGCGTCCATGAGTCCTCCAAACCCCAGTGAGGGTCCGGCTCCGGTGCCGGCCCCTGTTCCGGTGCGGCTGACGACGTTCCTGAAGCCGCGCTACGGCATCACGATCCAGCGCAACACGTTGTGTGTGGCAGTCAGCGTCCGGGCTTCCCCTGAAGGTCCCCGGCCCGTTTTGACGCCCGCGCGTGGTTGACGAGTTGATCGGCGGTCCCTAATTCTCCGCCGCATATGACAGCTCTGGCAGCGGTGGTCCTGTGCGCGGGGAAGGGCACGCGGATGAAGTCGGAGAAGGCCAAGGTCCTTCACCCCATCCTCGGTCGTCCCATCTGCGCCTATCCCTTGAAGCGGGCCCTGGAA
>SECN01000758.1 GCA_004173515.1 Myxococcaceae bacterium
TGCCAGCAGGAGAAGAGCCAGGGGAAGAACCGCGCCATGGCCCTGCGCATGCTGCGCGCGAAGCTCTACGACATGGAGCAGGAGCGCATCCGCAACGAGCGCGACTCCATGCGCCGCGGGCAGGTGGGCACGGGCGACCGCAGCGAGAAGATCCGCACGTACAACTTCCCGCAGGACCGGCTCACCGACCACCGCATCGGCCTCACCGTGCACAACCTGCCGGCCATCATGGTGGGCAACGTGGACGAAGTGATTACCGCCTGCCGCACGCACTACCAGGCGGAGGCCCTCAAGGCGCAGACGGGCAGCGGGCGCCCCTCCGGCGAAGCATGAGCGACGTCTGGACCATCCGCCGGGTCCTCACCTGGACGACGCAGCACTTCGAGAAGCGTCAGGTGGACGCGCCCCGGCTCACGACCGAAATCCTGCTGGCGCACGTGCTCAAGACGGGCCGCGTGCGCCTGTACGTGGACCTGGACCGGCCGCTGGCCAAGGAGGAGCTCACCGCGTTCCGGGCCCTCATCGAGCGGCGCCTCGCGGGCGAGCCCACCAACTACCTGACGGGCACGAAGGAGTTCTACAACCGGCCCTTCAAGGTGGATGCGCGCGTGCTCATCCCCCGGCCGGAGACGGAGCTGCTCGTCGAAGCCCTCCTCCACGCGGTGCCCAGGGACGCGCCTTCCAGGGTCCTGGACGTGTGCACGGGCTCCGGCTGCATCGCCATCAGCGTGGCCGCGGAGCGCCCCCAGGCCACCGTGTTCGCCACCGACCTGTCCCCGGACGCGTGCGCGCTGGCGAAGGAGAATGCCCAGACGCTGGGCGTGGCGGACCGGGTCTCCGTCCTGGAGGGCGACCTGTTCAGTCCCCTGCCCCCGGACGCGCGCTTCCAGGTGGTGGTGTCGAACCCGCCGTACATCGACTCGGGCGACATCGCGGGCCTGTCCGCCGAGGTGCGCCGCGAGCCCCGGCTGGCGCTGGATGGCGGACCGGATGGCCTCACGGCGTTGCGGCGGGTCATCCAGGGCGCGCGCAAGGTGCTGGAGCCTGGCGGACTGCTTGCATTGGAGATGGGGGAGACCCAGGGAAGCGCCGTCCTGGAGCTCCTGCGGGCCGCGGGGTACGCGGACGCGCGCGTGGAGAAGGACCTGGAGCGGCGTGAGCGCATGGCGTTCGGGACACAGCCCGCGGCCTGACGGCCACAGGGCCGAGGCTGGGAAGAGGCACGGGAAGACATGGACAAGATCGTTCTGAAGGGTGGCACCCCGCTGCACGGTGAGGTGGAGGTGTCCGGCGCGAAGAACGCGGCGCTGCCCATCCTCGCCTCCGCGCTCCTGGCGGAGGGCACCACCACCTTCCGCAACGTGCCGGACCTGGCGGATGTGACGACGATGCTGGCGGTGCTGCGCACGATGGGGTGCGAGGCCGAGCGGCTCACCGGCAAGAAGGCCGACACGTGTGAAATCAGCATCACCGGGGACATCACCCCGGAGGCTCCCTACGACCTGGTGAAGACCATGCGCGCCAGCATCCTGGTGCTGGGGCCGCTGGTGGCGCGCTTCGGCCGGGCGCGCGTGTCCATGCCGGGCGGGTGCGCCATTGGCGCGCGTCCCATCGACCAGCACCTGAAGGGCCTGAAGGCCCTGGGCGCCGAAATCCACCTGACCGAGGGGTACGTGGAGGCCCGGGCGAAGCAGCTCAAGGGCGGCATGGTCAACTTCGACGTCATCACCGTCACCGGCACGGAGAACGTGATGATGGCGGCGGTGCTCGCCAAGGGCCGCACGGTGATGGAGAACTGCGCGCGCGAGCCGGAGGTGGAGGAGCTGGCGCGGGTGCTCAACAAGATGGGCGCGAAGGTGGAGGGCGCGGGCTCCTCCGTCATCACCATCGAGGGCGTGCCTTCCCTCAACCCCGTGGACCACGCCATCCTGCCAGACCGCATCGAGGCGGGCACGCTGCTGGTCGCGGCGGCCATCAGCGGGGGCAACGTGCTGGTGAAGCACGCCCGGCCGGAGCACCTGGACGCGGTCATCGACAAGCTGCGCGAG
>SECN01000276.1 GCA_004173515.1 Myxococcaceae bacterium
CCAGCACCCCGTCCCCCCGGTACCTCACCCGGTCTCCCGTGCGGTACATCCGGCTGCCCGCAGGGCCGTGCACTTCCGGCAGGAACTTCTCCGCCGTCAGCTCCGGCCTCAGCAGGTAGCCGCGCGCCTGTCCTTCGCCCGCCAGGTACAGCTCTCCCGCCACTCCCACCGGCACCGGTTGCAGGAAGGCGTCCAGCACGTACGCCCGCGTATTGCTCAGCGGCCGGCCGATGTTCGGCACTTCCTCGCGCCCCACCAGCGACCACGTCGAATACGTCGTGTCCTCCGACGGGCCGTAAAGGTTGTGCAGCTTGCGCACCGTCGGCACGCTGTACACCTGCTTCGCCAACGTCTCCGGAAGGGCTTCACCCGCGAGGTTCACCACGCGCACTGACGACGGCACGGCTCCCAGTCTCACCAACTGCGCCATCGCCGACGGCACCGTGTTGATGAGCGTGATTTCTGCCTCCACCTTTTCTTCTGCGAGGTGCAATGCATTGCGCACCACCACCACGCTGCCACCTCGCACCAACGGCGCGAACAACTCGAACACCGACAGGTCGAAGTTCAGTGACGTCGCCGCCAGCACCGCTCGCATCTCTTCTTCTTCGAACGTCTCCAGCGTCCACGACAGGAACGCCGCCACGTTCCGGTGCGTCACCGCCACGCCCTTCGGCCTGCCCGTGCTCCCCGACGTGTAGATGAGGTACGCCACGTTCTCTGGTTGCACTTCCGACGTCACCGGCTCCTGCGATTCGCCTGCCAGTTCCTCTTCCCGGTCCAGGCACACCACCTGCGCCGTGAAGGTCGGCAGTGACTCCAGCAGATGCGAGTGCGCCACCAACGCCGGGCCCTGCGCGTCCTCCAGCAACCAGCCCAGGCGCTCCGTCGGGTAGCTCGGGTCCAGCGGCACGTACGCGCCGCCCGCCTTCAGGATGCCCAGCGTTCCCACCACCACGTCCGCCGTGCGCTCCACGCACAGGCCCACGCGCACTTCCGGCCCCACGCCCAGCTTCCTCAGCCGGTGCGCGAGCTGGTTCGCCTTCGCCTCCACCTCCCGGTACGTCAACCGCTGCTTGCCACTGACGACGGCGATGGCTTCGGGCGTCTTCCGGGCCTGCGCCTCGAAGAGGCTCGGAATCGTCGCCTCGCGCGGGTACTCCGCCTGTGTCTGGTTCCACGTCACCAGCACCTGCTGCCGCTCCCCCTCCGACAGCAAGGGCAGCCGGCCCACCGACTCCTCCGGCTTCGCCACCACGCCTTCCAACAGCACGCGCAGGTGTTCCACCAGCCGCTGCACCGTCGCGGCTTCGAACAGCGCGGTGCTGTACTCCACCGCGCCGCTCAGCCCCTGCGGCGTCTCCGTGAAGTAGAGGCTCAAGTCGAACTTCGACGTGCGGACTTCGAAGTCCACGGGCTTCAACCTGAGCCCCGGAAGCTGGACCTCCTCCACTGGCACGTTCTGGAGTGACAACATCGACTGGAAGAGTGGCGTGTGGCTCAAGCTGCGTCCGGGCTGCAACGCCTCCACCAGCTTCTCGAACGGCACCTCCTGGTGCTCGTAAGCCCCCAGCACCGTCTCCTGCACCTGCCCAAGCAGCGCACGGAAGGACTTCGCGCCATCCACCTGCGCGCGCAGCACCAGCGTGTTGACGAAGAAGCCGATGAGCCCTTCCATCTCCGCGCGCGTGCGGCCCGCGATGGGCGTCCCCACGCTGATGTCCTCCTGTCCCGTGTAGCGCGCCAGCAACGTCTGCCAGCCCGCCAGCAGTACCATGTACAGCGAGGCACCCTCGCGCTGGGCCAGAGCGCGCAGCCCCTGGGACAGCTCCGGGCTCAACGTGAAGCTCCTCGCCGCGCCCGCATTGCCTCGCACCGCCGGGCGGGGACGGTCCGTGGGCAACTCCAGCACCGGCGGCGCTCCGGAGAGCTTCCGCTTCCAGAAATCCACCTCGCGCTGCAACGTCTCGCCTTGCAGCCAGTCGCGCTGCCAGGCCGCATAGTCCGCGTACTGCACCGGCAGCTCCGGCAGGCCCCAGGGCTGCCCCCGCGTCAGCGCGTCGTACAGGCTGACCACCTCGCGGACCAGGACGCCCACGGACCAACCGTCGGAGACGGCGTGGTGCATCGTGACGATGAGCACGTGCTCCCGCGCGTCCAGGCGCAGCAGCAGCACCCGCATCAGCGGCCCCTGCTTCAGGTCGAACGACCCGGCCATCTCCAGCGCCACCCGACGCCGGGCCTCCTCCTCGCGCGCATCCCCGAACGCCTCCAGGTCCACGGTGGCGTACGGCAGCGCCACCGACGCATGGATGCGCTGGACCGGAGTGCCGGCCTCTTCCTCGAACGTGGTGCGCAGGGCTTCGTGACGGCGTACGACTTCGTGCAGGGCCCGCTCCAGCGCCTGCGTGTCCAGGTCGCCTTCCAGCCGCACCGCCACGGGCACGTTGTAGAGCGCGCTTCCCGGATCCAACTGGTCGATGAACCACAGCCGCTGCTGCGCGAAGGACAGCGGAATCGACGTGGGACGCACGCCAGCCGTCAACGCTGGCACCCCGGAGCGACTCAGCCGCGTGAGCCTCTGCGCCAGGGCCTCCACCGTGGGCGCTTCGAACAGCAGGCGCAGCGGCATCTCCACGCCCATCCGCGTGCGGATGCGCGACACCACCTGCGTCGCCAGCAGCGAGTGGCCTCCCAGCGCGAAGAAGTTGTCCTTCGCCCCCACGCGCTCCAGCCGCAGCACCTCCGCCCAGATGCCCGACAGCGTTGCTTCCGCCACGGTGCGCGGTGCGACGTAGGCCGCCTCCGCCCGGGTCGCCTCAGGCTCCGGCAGCGCCCTGCGGTCCACCTTGCCGTTCGCGTTGAGCGGCAGCGCGGCCAGCACCACCAGCGCCGCGGGCACCATGTACTCGGGCATTCCGTGGCGCAGGCCGGCGCGCAGCGAGTCCGCGTCCAGCGCGTGCCCCTCCTTGGCCACGACGTAGCCGACGAGCCGCTTGTCGGCCCCTTCTCCCCGCACCAGCACCACCGCTTCGCTCACGCCCGGCTGCTGCGCCAGCGCCGTCTCCACTTCGCCCAGTTCGATGCGGAAGCCACGCACCTTCACCTGGAAGTCCAGGCGGCCCAGGTACTCCAGCTCACCGGACGCCAACCACCGCACGCGGTCTCCCGTGCGGTACAGCCGTCCCCCCGGCTGCGCGCCCAGGCCGTCCGGCACGAAGCGATCCGCCGTCAGGTCCGGCCGCTCCAGGTAGCCGCGCGCGAGGCCCGCGCCGCCCACGAACAGCTCGCCCGGCACGCCCACCGGCACGGGTTGCAGCTCCGGATCCAACACGTAGCCCTGCATGTTGGTCAGGGGGCGGCCCAGCACCGGACGCACCGTGTCCGCCTGGATGGCGCGAGCGGTGACGTCCACCGTGCACTCCGTAGGGCCGTACACGTTGAAGGCCTGGAGGCCCGGCAGCGCCGCGAGCCGCGCCCACAACGCCTCGTCCACCGCCTCGCCGCCCACCAGCACGCGCATCGGCCGGCGCGTGCCCAGCCCTTCGTCCAGCAGCAGTCGCAGGTGCGCGGGCGTGCAGTCGAGCACGTCCACCTCCTGCGCCTCCAACCACGCCGCGGTGCGCGCCACGTCCTCGCGAACATCGGAGGGCACGATGCACAGCGCGCGTCCGTCCGCGAGTTGCACCAACTGCTGCACCGACGCGTCGAACGCCAGGGGCGCGTTGAAGCTCACGCGGACCTTCGCCGTCACGCCCGCGAACGTCGTGTGGTTGTGCGCGGCACGCAGGTTCATCACCGACGCGTGCTGCACCATGACGCCCTTGGGTCGCCCCGTGCTGCCCGACGTGTAGATGACGTACGCCAGGTGCGTCGGGAGGCTCACGCGCGACGGGTTGTCTTGCGACTGCCGGGCCAGTTCCTCGCGCGGGCCCTCGTCGTCCAGGCACAAGGAGTCCAGCCCCTCCGGGAGCGCTCCGGCGATCCGCCGCTGCGTGAGGACCCAGCGCGCGCCACAGTCCTTCGCGAGCCATCCCAGCCGCTCGGACGGCCACGCGGGGTCCAGCGGCACGTAGGCACCGCCGGCCTTGAGCACCCCCAGGGCGGCCACCACCATCTCCACCGAGCGCTCCAGGTAGAGGGCCACGCGCACCTCGGGCCCCACCCCGCGCTGGCGCAGCCAGTGGGCCAGTTGGTTGGCGCGTGCATTGAGTCGCGCGAAGTCCAGCCGGTTCGTGCCGTCCAGGACGGCCAGCGCCTCCGGCGTGCGCGCGGCCTGCGTCTCCACGCACTCGTGGAAGCAGCCGTCCCAGACTCCGGACAGGCGCGTGTCGTTCCAGGAGGAGACCACCTGCGCGCGCTCGGCGGCGGACAGCAGGGGCAGCCGGGACAGGCGCTCGTCGGGGCGAGCCACCGCGCCTTCGAGGAGCGTGGTCAGGTGCGTGACCATGCGATGGATGGAGCCTGCGTCGTACAGCGCCGTGCTGTACTCCATGACGCCGTTGGCCCCTTGCGGCGTCTCCATCACCGTCAGGCTCAGATCGAACTTGGCGATGGGGATGTCCAGGTCCACGGGCTTGAGCGCCAGGTCCGGCAGCCGCAGTTCGCCCATGGGCACGTTCTGGAGCGCCAGCATCGTCTGGAACAGCGGCGTGTGGCTCAGGCTGCGTTCCGGCTGGAGCGCCTCCACCAGCTTCTCGAACGGCACCTCCTGATGCTCATACGCATCCAGCACCGTCTCGCGCACCTGGGCCAGCAGGTCGAGGAAGGACAGGTGGCCGGCCACGTTCGAGCGCAGCACCAGCGTGTTGACGAAGAAGCCGATGAGGCCTTCCAGCTCCGAGCGCGTGCGACCCGCGATGGGTGAACCCACGCTGATGTCCGTCTGTCCCGAGTAGCGCGCCATCAGGACCTGCCAGCCCGACAGCAGGACCATGAAGAGCGACGCGCCCTGCCGCTGGGCCAGCGTCCGCAGGCCCGTCACCAACGGACGGGACAGGGTAAAGGCATACGTCGCACCCGCGATGCTGCGCTCGGAAGGCCGAGGGCGATCCGTGGGCAGCTCCAGCACCGGCGGAGCACCGGAGAGTTTCTGCTTCCAGTACCCCACCTGTCGCGCCAGGGCGTCCCCCTGGAGCCAGCCCCGCTGCCACGCCGCGTAGCGCGAGTACTGGAGGGGAAGCTCGGGCAGCGGCGAAGGACGTCCCGAGGAGAAGGCCCCGTACAGCGCCCCCAGTTCGCGCACGAGCACGCCCAGCGACCACCCGTCCGACACGATGTGGTGCATCGTGACGACGATGACGTGCGCGTGCTCTCCGAGCGTGAACAGCCGCGCGCGGATCAGCGGCCCACGGCCCAGGTCGAAGGGCCGGATCGTCTCCTGCTCGACCTGACGCCGGGACTCGGCCTCACGCGCGGCCGCGTCGATGCCGCGCAGATCCACGTGCACCAGCCCCAGCGACAGGGAGGGATGGATCACCTGGAAGGCCTGTCCGTCCTGTTCCACGAACGTGGTGCGCAGGGCTTCGTGACGGCGCACGACCTCACGCAGGGCGCGCTCCAGCGCACCGACGTCCAGGTGTCCTTCCAACCGCACCACCACGGGCATGTTGTAGAGCGACGTGCCCGGCTCCAACTGATCGATGAACCACAGACGCTGCTGCGCGAACGACAGCGGCGGCGCGGTGTCTTCCGACACGAGGGAGAGGGTGGGCACATGCGAGCGGGTTGCCGTCTCCAGACGCTTCGCGAGCGCTTCCACCGTGGGCGCTTCGAAGAGCGCTCGCAGCGGCAACTCCGCGCCCGTCTCCGCGCGCACCCTCGACACCACTTGCGTCGCCAGCAGCGAATGGCCTCCCAGCGTGAAGAAGTCGTCCTTCACGCCCACGCGTGGCACCCGCAGCACCTCCGCCCAGATGGCCGCCAGCGAGGCTTCCAGCTCCGTGCGCGGCGCTTCATACGTGCTGCCCGACTGAGGGGATTCCGGCTCCGGCAGCGCCTTGCGGTCCACCTTCCCGTTCGCGTTCAACGGCAGCGCTTCCAGCACCACCACCGTCCCAGGCACCATGTATTCGGGAAGACGCTGACGCAGGCTCGCCTTCAGCGTTTCCGCTTCCAGCGTCGTGCCCGCCTTCGCCGCCACGTACGCGACGAGGCGCTTCTCCGCGCCCTCTCCCTTCGCCACCACCACCGCGTCCTTCACCGACTCCTGCTGACGCAGCGCGGACTCCACTTCGCCCAGCTCGATGCGGAAGCCTCGCACCTTCACCTGGAAGTCCACCCGGCCCAGGTATTCCAGCACCCTGTCCGCCCGGTACCTCACCCGGTCCCCCGTGCGGTACATCCGGCTGCCCGCAGGACCGTGCACTTCCGGCAAGAACTTCTCCGCCGTCAGCTCCGGCCTCAGCAGGTAGCCGCGCGCCTGTCCTTCGCCCGCCAGGTACAGCTCTCCCGCCACTCCCACTGGCACCGGTTGCAGGAATGCGTCCAACACGTACGCCCGCGTGTTGCTCAGCGGTCGGCCGATGTTCGGCACTTCCTCGCGGCCCACCAGCGACCACGTCGAGTACGTCGTGTCCTCCGACGGGCCGTACAGGTTGTACAGCTTGCGCACCGTCGGCACGCCGTACACCTGCTTCGCCAGCGTCTCCGGAAGGGCTTCTCCTGCGAGGTTCACCACGCGCACCGACGGCGGCACCGCCCCCAGTCTCACCAACTGCGCCATCGCCGACGGCACCGTGTTGATGAGCGTGATTTCTGCCTCCACCTTCTCTTCTGCCAGGTGCAATGCATTGCGCACCACCACCACGCTGCCGCCTCGCACCAGCGGCGCGAACAACTCGAACACCGACAGGTCGAAGTTCAGCGACGTCGCCGCCAGCACGGCACGCGTCTCTTCCTCTTCGAACGTCTCCAGCGTCCACGACAGGAACGCCGCCGCGTTCCGGTGCGTCACCGCCACGCCCTTCGGCCTGCCCGTGCTTCCCGACGTGTAGATGAGGTACGCCACGTTCTGCGGTTGCACTTCCGACGTCACCGGCTCCTGCGATTCACCTGCCAGTTCCTCTTCCCTATCCAGGCACACCGCCTGCGCCGTGAAGGCCGGCAGTGACTCCAGCAGGTGCGAGTGCGCCACCAGTGCCGGGCCCTGCGCGTCCTCCAGCAACCAGCCCAGGCGCTCCTTCGGGTAGCTCGGATCCAGCGGCACGTATGCGCCGCCCGCCTTGAGGATGCCCAGCGTTCCCACCACCACGTCCGTCGTGCGCTCCACGCACAGGCCCACTCGCACTTCAGGCCCCACGCCCAGCTTCCTCAACCGGTGCGCGAGCTGGTTCGCCTTCGCCTCCACCTCCCGGTACGTCAACCGCTGCTTGCCACTGACGACGGCGACGGCTTCGGGTGTCCTCCGGGCCTGGGCCTCGAAGAGGCTCGCAATCGTCGCCTCGCGCGGGTACTCCGCCTGCGTCTGGTTCCACTTCACCAGTACCTGCTGCCGCTCCCCTTCCGACAGCAAGGGCAGTCGGCCCACCGACTCCTCCGGCTTCGCCACCACCCCTTCCAACAGCACGCGCAGGTGCTCGACCAGCCGTTGCACCGTCGCGGCTTCGAACAAGTCGGTGCTGTACTCCACCGCGCCGCTCAGCCCCTGCGGCGTCTCCGTGAAGTAGAGGCTCAGATCGAACTTCGACGTCTGTCCTTCGAAGTCCACGGGCTTCAACCTGAGCCCCGGAAGCTGGACCTCGCCCACCGGCGCGTTTTGCAGTGCCAGGAGGGACTGGAAGAGCGGCGTGTGGCTCAGGCTGCGTCCGGGCTGCAACGCCTCCACCAGCTTCTCGAATGGCACCTCCTGGTGCTCGTACGCCCCCAGCAGCGTCTCCCGCACCTGCGCCAGCAACTCCCGGAAGGATCCCTCTCCCTTCACCTGCGCGCGCAGCACCAGCGTGTTGACGAAGAAGCCGATGAGCCCTTCCACCTCCGCACGCGTCCGGCCCGCGATGGGCGAACCCACGCTGATGTCCTGCTGCCCCGAGTACCTGGACAACAGCACCTGCCAGCCCGCCAGCAGCACCATGTACAGCGACGCACCCTCTCGCTGGGCAAGGGCTCGCAGCCCCTGCGACAGCTCCGGGCTCAGCATGAAGCTTCGCGTCGCGCCGGCATTGCCTCGCACCGCCGGGCGGGGGCGGTCCGTGGGCAACTCCAGCACTGGCGGTGCCCCGGAGAGCTGCTGTTTCCAGTAGTCCACCTCGCGCTGCAACGCTTCGCCCTGCAACTGCTGGCGCTGCCACGCCGCGTAGCCCGCGTACTGCACCGGCAGCTCCGGCAACGGCGACGGTCGCCCTTGCGCGAACGCTTCGTAGAGCGCGCTCACCTCACGCACCAACACACCCAGCGACCACCCGTCCGAAACGATGTGATGCATCGTGAGCGCGAGCACATGCTCCTGCTCATCCAGCTTCACCAACTGCGCTCGGACCAGCGGCCCCGTGTGCAGATTGAACGGCCTCTGCATCTGCTGCCCGAGCTGACGCCGCGCCTCTTCCTCCCGCGCTCCCGCGTCCAGACCGCTGAGGTCCACCCCCTCCAGCGACAGGTCCACGTCCGGGTGGATGACCTGGAGGGCTTGCCCGTTCTCCTCCGTGAAGGTCGTCCGCAAGGCTTCGTGACGACGCACGACCTCACGCAGGGCCTGTTCCAGGACTTCACGCCGCAGCGTTCCTTCCAACCGCACCGCCACCGGCACGTTGTAGAGCGCCGTGCCCGGCTCCAATTGGTCAATGAACCACAGACGCTGCTGCGCGAACGACAGCACTCGGGGCGCATCTCCGATGAGCCGTCCCATTACCGCCGAGTTCGAGCGGGCCGCGGATCCCAACCGCTGCGCGAGGGCTTCCACGGAAGGCGCATTGAACAGGGTGCGCAGGGCCAATTCCACGCCCAACTCCACTCGGATGCGGGACACCACCTGTGTCGCCAGCAGCGAGTGCCCACCCAGCGCGAAGAAGTCGTCCTTCACGCCCACCCGAGGCACGCGCAACACCTCCACCCAGATGGCCGCGAGCTTCGCTTCCAGCTCCGTGCGCGGTGCTTCGTATTCGCCCTCCGAACGGGACACTTCCAACTCGGGCAGGGCCCTGCGGTCCACCTTGCCATTCGCGCTCAGCGGCAGCGCATCCAGCACCCCGATGGCCGACGGCACCATGTACTCCGGCAAACGCTTGCGCAGCTCCGACTCCACCGTCTTCGGGTCAAGGTTCTCCCCTGGCTTCGCCACGAGGTAGGCCACGAGACGCTTGTCTCCGCCCACCTCCCGCACCACCACCGCGGCCTCCGCCACGCTGGCGTGCTGCACGAGCGCGGCTTCGATTTCTCCCGGCTCGATGCGGAAGCCTCGCACCTTCACCTGGAAGTCCGTGCG
>SECN01000759.1 GCA_004173515.1 Myxococcaceae bacterium
TTGCCGATGGGCTCCGCTGCCTCCTTCACCTGCTTGGCGGCCCGCTCCACGCCCTTCACCAGCTTGCCCACGCTGACGAGGGCTTCGCCGATGCTCGCGGTGACGGCGACGTAGAGGTCGCCCACTTTCAATGCCATGGCAGGACTCCGGAGGCGCGTCGCCTACGGCTTCGGCTTGGGGCCGAAGCGGTAGACGGTGGTGGTGCTCGTCGAGGCAGGGCCTCGAAAGGAAGGAGCGGAGGCGCCGGGCGCTGGGAGGCGCGCCTTCATCTCCTCGTTCTCCTGCTCGCAGTAGGCCAGCAGGTGCACGACATCGGACCAGGGCCAGTCGCGCACTTCCTCGGGCGACACGCCCATCAACTTCGCCACCCCGTAGATGACGCTCAGCTCGGGGTGGCTTCGGAGTTTCCCCGCGCCTCATCCTTCGTCGGGCCGCCGAAGGCCGCGGAGAAGTCCTTGCCGTACTCGTCGAGCCAGGGCTCGTTCTTCACGGTGGTGTTCTCCTCCTGCTCGAAGACGCGTTGCACACCGCCCGGGTGGTAGAGGCACACGATGGCGATCCGCGCGAGGAAGTGCATGCCGGCGTCCTCGTCGACGGGGTGGTTCTTGTCGTCGAGCTCGCCGGCCTTCCTGCTGCTCGCCAGCGCGGCCGTCTTGTCTCCCGACGACGGCTCGCAGATGTCGTAGTCCGCGCCACTGATGGTGATGCGCTTGACGAACTTCCGGCGGGTGCCGAGGGGCTTGCGGTACTGGGGGGCGTCGTTCATGTCAGGCTTCTCCAGGTGGACGGCTGCGAGGTGAAGAAGGGGCGGCTACAGCGCGACGGGGGCGCCCTGGCCGGTGAGGCTGACGGTGAGCTTGTCCACGTCGGAGGACGGGCCTCCCGAGTCGAAGGTCATGACGCGCACCTTGAAGAGCTTGCCGCGCTGGCCCGCCGTCGCGTCCGCGTCTCGGATGACGTGCAGGTAGCCAATCTTCCGAAGCTGCCCCTCCAGCGCGTTCTGCGCGGGGTTGCCCCGGACGCGGTGGCCACTGAGGCTGATGGTCAAGCCGGTGAGGGTGGCGGCGTTCTTCTTGTAACCGTCGCTGCCGTAGTAGTTCGTGTCCACGCTGTCGGCCGCCTCGGAGACGGAGCACTCCGTGATGCCGTCCAGCTCGGTGGCGACGGGCTCGGGGTCGACCTCCGCCTCTTCGAGGGTGACGAGCGGAGTGGTGGGCAGGAGAGTGAAGTGGACCTTCTGCGCGTAGAGGACTTCCGGGTCAGCCATGGCAATGCCTTTCATTACTGCGAGTGAAACAGCTTCTTCAGCGCCTGTTCGAGGGCCTCCCTCACGCCCTTGCGGCCCAAGGAGCGCGAGCGACGGAAGGCTTTCTTCAGGAAGTGGGGGGGCGGGTTGATGATCTGGTCGCCCCAGTGGAAGCCCTCGTGGATGGCGCCGGCCGCGTGGTGCGCGTAGCCGGCCACCCACGTGGTGGAGAGGCGCTTGTCCATGCGGTAGCTGGGCCCGTCGATGTAGCCCGTGTCCGCGAGCGGGCGCGTCTGCTGCTTCTCGTTCCCGTGCTTGTCGTACTCGACGTCCCGGTCCCCGCGCGGCACGTCGAACTGCGACAAGTCGAGCGCGTGGCGGACGGTGGCGCGCAGGGGCTTGTCCAACTCGCGCAGCACCTCGGGCGCGCGCTGGCGCAGCTTCAGGAGGGGGCGGAGGTTGAGATTCACGCGGACAGGCATACGCACCCAGAAGGGGCGCCCGTCCCGCGTCAGCCGGCGTAAGCCAAGGTGACGGTGAAGGCGAAGCGGTGGTGGTCTTTTCCGTCCGGCCCCATGTACGCGGGGCCGCCCTGGGCGCGGCAGGAGCTGTAGCCGGGGACGTCCGCCCGGTGCAGCGCGCTCCAGCACCGGCGGGCCAGCGCCTGGGCCTCCGCGTACGTGCGGCCGCGCGCAACCACCTGCACGTCCGGCTGGAGGTAGCTGCGGCCCGTGCCCATGTAGTCCTCGGGCGCGTCGCCGCTCACCTCGCGCACCGCCACCATGAGGGGCGG
>SECN01000760.1 GCA_004173515.1 Myxococcaceae bacterium
TCGCCCGCAACGAGAACAGCGAGGCGGAGCTCAACGCCACCATCCAGCAGCACCGCGAGCGCATCGGTGAGCTGGAAGGCGAAGTCGAGGCCGTCAAGACGCACCTGGAGGACCGCGAGTCGGAGCTGAACGCCGAACTCCAGGCGCTCCAGCAGGCCAAGGACACGCTGGAGCAGGACCTCAACAGCCAGTTGGAGAACCTGCGCTCGGAGAAGGACGCCCTGGAGGCGGACCTCAAGGGCCAGATTCAAGCGCTCAGCGAGCAGCTGGACTCCGCGCAGGCGCAGGGCGAACAGCTCTCCGCGCGCGTGGCATCGCTGGAAGACACCGTCGCCCAGCGCGACAGCAGCATCGAGGGCCTGCAGTCGGACGTGGCCGAGCGTGACTCGCGCATCTCCGAGCTGACCGGGAACCTGGAGGCGACGAGCCAGCAGCTCTCCGAGACCCAGGGCACCCTCTCCAGCACCGAGGCCACCCTCGCGGAGACGCGTGGCGAGCTGGAAGCCACCAGCCAGCAGCTCTCCGAGACGCAGACGACGCTCTCCAACACGGAGGGCACGCTCGCGGAGACGCGCGGCGAGCTGGAGGCCACCAGCCAGCAGCTCTCCGAGACGCAGACGCGCCTGACGCAGACCGAGGAGACCCTCGCCTCCACGCGCGGCGAACTGGAGGCCACCAGCCAGACGCTGTCCACCACCGAGGACACCCTCGCGCGGACGCAGGACACGCTGGCGCGCACGGATGCCACCCTCGCGGACACGCAGGGCACGCTCTCCAGCACCGAAGGCACGCTGGCGGAGACGCGCGGCGAGCTGGAAGCCACCAGCCAGACCCTGTCCGACACCCAGTCCCGACTCGCGCGGACGGAGGAGACGCTCTCCACCACGCGCGGCGAACTGGAGGCGACGAGCCAGACGCTGTCCGACACGCAGGGCACGCTGGCCAGCACCGAAGGCACGCTGGCGGAGACGCGCGGCGAGCTGGAAGCCACCAGCCAGACCCTGTCCGACACGCAGACGCGGCTCGCGAAGACGGAGGAGACGCTCGCCTCCACCCAGGGCGAGCTGGAGGCGACCAGCCAGACCCTGTCCACCACCGAGGCGACCCTCGCGCAGACGCAGGACACGCTGGCGCGCACCGAAGCCACGCTCGCGGACACGCAAGGCACGCTCTCCACCACCGAAGGCACGCTGGCGGAGACGCGCGGCGAGCTGGAGGCGACCAGCCAGACGCTCACGCAGACCCAGGAGTCCCTGGAGTCCACGCGCGCGGAGCTGGCCAAGACGACCACGCACCGCGACGAGCTGGACGCGGAGCTGAACGAGACGCGCGACATCCTCCAGGAGACCAACGGTCTTCTCGCCCGCACCACGCAGGAGCGCGACACGCGCATCGCGGAGCTGCAGGCGCTCGGCGAGGCGAAGGACGCGCTGGAGCAGGACCTCACCGGACAGATCGGCCAGCTGCGCGCGGACCTGTCCGAGACGCAGGGCCTGTATGACGCCGAGCGCGGCGCCCACGCGACGCTCGCGCAGGAGACCACGGCCCAGATCGCCGCCCTCACCGGCGAGCGCGACGGGCTGACGCAGGAGCTGAACGCCACGTCGCAGCAGCTGGCCGACACGCAGGGCCAGCTCACCGACACCCGGGACGTCCTCGCCCGCGAGGAACAGGCCCACGCGCAGACGCGCCAGCAGGCCGCCTCCACCCAGGCGGAGCTGGAGCGCCAGCTCGCGGACTCGCAGGCCAATGGCGAGGAGCTGGCCGAACAGCTCATCGTCACCAAGCACGAGCTGGGCACCCGCGTCGCGGAAGTCACGCAGCTGTCCTCCACGCTCGCGCAGACCGAGGACGCGCGGCACGACCTGGACGACCGCTTCCAGACGCTCACGCACGAGTCCCAGCGTCGCGAGGAGCTGCTCCAGAACGAGGTCGACACCAAGGGCAAGGAGCTGTCGGACACGCTGCGCAAGCTCACCCACGTGACGCAGGAGAAGATGCGTCAGGCGGAGGTGCTCAACCGCGAGGTCGCCACCCG
>SECN01000277.1 GCA_004173515.1 Myxococcaceae bacterium
GCAGGTGAGCCTCAACTTCTTCCTGGTGGCCGTGGTCGGCTACATGATGAAGGACCGCATCAAGGAAGGCCTGCGGCGCATGTTCAGCCGCTTCGCCGCCACGCACCTGTACGACCGCACCACGGACCTGGTGGACCCCGTCACGGCGCGCGCCATCGGCATCTGCGAGGAGCGCGTGGACTACGGCGCGGCGGTGAAGGTGCCCGCGGGCGTGTCCGCGCTCCGGCAGCACGACGACTTCCTCACCGTGTCCCAGGGGGAGCTGTCGGAGGCGGTCATCCGCTACCAGAAGCGCATCGTGCTGGACGCGCGCCTGTTGCCCCGCTCCGAGCGCGGCCTCACCGGCGTCACCGACATCCTGCGGCTCAACGTGGGACGCTTCCTGCGCGACATGGACGAGCCGGAGTTCGCGCTGGAGTACGTGGACCTGGAGGACTTCTCCGTGGGCCACATCCGGGGCGCCAAGCGCTATCCGGTGGACCTGGTGTTCCGCTTCACGGTGCTGGAGGCGGGCAGCCGCAAGGAGTCCGCGCAGCTGGTCCGGCTGGTGTTGGATCGCAACGGCATCCAGCGCATGCAGAACTTCCCGCAGCCCGTGGCGACCCCGGAGGCCGCAGGGACCGTGCCCCTGCAGCCAGCCGCCCTGCGCGCCGGCGCGTGATTTGAGCACCAGCCCCGCGCCGGGGACATGTATCTTCCGGCGTCCATGGCTTTTGAAGACCTCAAGCAACGCGTGCGGCCGGACTGGCGCGACACGCTCAAGGGCATCCTGGCGAGGGCCCGCTCGCTCGGCCCCCAGGCCGTGCTCGCGTTCGACCTGGACTCCACGCTCTTCGACAACCGTCCCCGGCAGGCGCGCATCCTGCGCGAGTACGGCGACGCGCGGGCCCTGGGCCTCTTGTCCGCGTGCGAGCCCCACCACTGGGAGACGGGCTGGGACATGCGCGCCGCCATGCGGGCGTGCGGCCTGGACGACGCGGACGTGGAGCAGCGCTTCGCGGACGCGAGGGCCTTCTGGCAGGAGCGCTTCTTCACCAGCGCCTACTGCGTGTCCGACGAGGCCATCGAAGGGGCCGGCGCCTTCATGCAGGCCGTCGCCGCCACGGGCGCCCAGGTCGTCTACCTGACGGGCCGCCACGAGGCCATGCGCGAGGGCACCATCGCGTGCCTGGCGCGCTGTGGAATGGTGACGCCCCCCGGCGAGGGTGGGCGCGTGCACCTGGTGATGAAGCCCACGCTCAAGGAGGACGACGACGCCTTCAAGCGCGAAGCGCACGCCCGGCTGGGTCGGATGGGCACCGTGGTGGCCGCGTTCGACAACGAACCCACCCACGCCAATGACTACCGGCGGCGCTTCCCGGAGGCGACCGTCATCCACTTGGCCACGGATCATTCCGGCCGGGCGGTGGAGCTGCTGGATGGCATCGTTTCGGTGCCCCATTTCGCCTTGGAGGACGTGACGCACCGCGCCTGAAAGAGGGCGCGGCGGAGGGTGGTTCTGAAAGGCTTTGGAAGTCCCTTGGCCGCGCGCTAAGAGGCGCACGGCGTTGCCGCCCTTCCCCCTTGGGTCCACAGGGGCGGCCCAGACGGAGGCATGCCGCGGTGGCCAGCGCGTACTCGAAGGACCTGTTGTTGAAGATGTACCGGAAGATGTACCTCCTCCGTCGCTTCGAAGAGCGCGCGGGCCAGCAGTACACGCTGGGGAAGATCGCCGGTTTCTGTCACCTCTACATCGGGCAGGAAGCCGTGGCGGTGGGCTGCAACGAAGCCATCCGTCCGGACGACTACATGCTGTCCGCCTACCGCGACCACGGGCAGCCGCTCGCCCGCGGCAGCGACGCCGGGATGGTGATGGCGGAGCTGTTCGGCCGGGGCTCCGGCTACAGCAAGGGCAAGGGCGGCTCGATGCACATCTTCGACATCGAGCACCACTTCTACGGGGGCTACGGCATCGTCGGCGGGCAGATTCCACGGCATGCGGGGCGAGGCCGTGGACGGCATGGACGCGCTCAAGATGTACGAGGCGGTGAAGGACGCGGCGGAGTACTGCCGCGCGGGCAAGGGTCCCGTGCTGATGGAGGCGAACACGTACCGCTTCCGTGGCCACTCCATGGCGGACCCGGCCAACTACCGCTCCAAGCAGGAGGTGGAGGACGAGCGCCGCAACGACCCCATCCCCAAGCTGCGCGAGTACGCGCTCAAGCAGGGCTTCGGGCTGACGGACGCGGACTTCGAATCCATCGAGGAGGAGGAGAAGCGCACGGTGGACGCGGCGGTGAAGTTCGCCGACGAGTCGCCCGAGCCCAGCGTGGAAGAGCTGTGGCGCGACACCATCGTGGAGCCGGGGGAAGAGGACGTGCGCCCGCGCGAGCGCGTGCTGGGCGTGAAGGTCACCAACTGGCCGAAGTATCCGTCCGGTCAGGAGCTGAAGGTGACGTGGGACCTGGAGCCTCGCGCAGAGGCCGAGGCGGCTGACAAGAAGGCGGGCCTGAGCCGCTAGCGCTCGGGTCCATCCCCCCAGGCACAACCCTTTCGAGTTCGAGTTCGGAGCCGACGATGCCCGAGTTGATGTATCGCGAAGCGTTGAACCAGGCGCTCGCCGAGGAGATGGAGCGCGACGCCAATGTGTTCCTCATTGGCGAGGAGGTGGGTCGCTACAACGGCGCCTTCAAGGTGTCCCAGGGCCTGCTGGACAAGTTTGGCAGCGCGCGCATCATCGACGCGCCCATCAGCGAGCTGGGCTTCACCGGCCTGAGCGTGGGCGCCGCCGCGGTGGGCCTGCGCCCGGTGGTGGAGATGATGACCTGGAACTTCGCCATCCTGGCGATGGACCAGATCGTCAACAACGCGGCCAAGCTGCGCCACATGAGCGGCGGCCAGCTGCGCTGCCCCATCGTGTTCCGCGGCCCGGGTGGCGCGGGTGGCCGTCTGTCCAGCCAGCACAGCCAGTCGCTGGAGGCCAACTACGCGCACTTCCCCGGCCTGAAGGTCATCGCGCCGGCGACGCCCGCGGATGCCAAGGGCATGCTCAAGAGCGCCATCCGGGACGAGAACCCGGTCATCATGTTCGAGGGCGAGCGGCTCTACGCGCTCAAGGGCGAGGTGCCGGAGGGTGAGCACATCGTCCCGCTGGGTGTCGCGGACGTGAAGCGTGAGGGCACCGACGTCACGCTGATCACCTGGAGCCGGATGTACTACTTCTGCATGGAGGCCGCCGAGGCCCTGGAGAAGGAAGGCATCAGCGTGGAGGTGCTGGACCTGCGCACCCTGCGTCCGCTGGACGAGGAGGCCATCCTCAAGAGCGTGCGCAAGACCAACCGCGCGGTCATCTGCGAGGAGGGCTGGGCGCTGGCCGGCATCGGCGCGTCCGTGGTGGACCTCATCCAGTCCCAGGCGTTCGACGAGCTGGACGCGCCGGTCGTGCGCGTCACCGGGCTCGATGTGAACATGTCGTATGCGGCGAATCTGGAGAACGCGACCCAGCCGGACGCGCCCAAGATCATCGCCGCCATCAAGAAGGTCCTGTACCGCGAGGGAGCCTGAGCGATGGCGACGCCCATCCAGATGCCCAGCCTGTCCCCGACGATGAAGGAGGGGAAGATCGTCAAGTGGCTGAAGAAGGTCGGCGACAAGATCGCCTCCGGAGACGCCATCGCCGAGGTGGAGACGGACAAGTCCAACCTCGAGGTGGAGGCGTACGACGACGGCTTCCTGCTGGAGATCTCCGTGCCCGAGGGCGAGGTCGCGACGGTGGGGGCTCCCATCGGCTACCTCGGCGCCAAGGGCGAGAAGGTCTCCGGCGGGGCCGCTGCTCCCGCCGCCGCGCCCCCGAAGGCCGAAGCCCCGAAGGCCGCGGCCCCGTCCGCGCCCCAGGCTCCGGCGCCCGCCGCGAAGCCTCCGGCGCAGCCCGCCGCCGCCGCGGGTTCCGGTGAGGGCATCGCCATCCTGATGCCGTCGCTCTCCCCCACGATGAAGGAGGGGAAGATCGTCAAGTGGCTGAAGAAAGCCGGCGACAAGGTCTCCTCCGGGGACGCCATCGCCGAGGTGGAGACGGACAAGTCCAACCTCGAGGTGGAGGCGTACGACGACGGCACGCTCGCGCGCATCGTCACCAACGAGGGCGACGTGGCCACCGTCGGTGCGCCCATCGCGTACCTCACGCCCAAGGGCGCCAAGGCCGGGGCCTCCGCTCCGGCGGCGGCTGCTTCCGCGCCCAAGGCTCCGGCTCCCGCCGCCGCGGCTCCGTCCGCGCCCGCCGGGGCCCAGGTCGTCCCCATCCGCCGTGAGGCCGCTCCGGCCGCGAGCGGTGGTGGCCGGCTTCGCGCCAGTCCCCTGGCGAAGCGCATCGCGCAGGAGCGCGGGCTGGACCTGGCGCAAGTGCGTGGCTCAGGGCCGCTCGGGCGCGTGGTGAAGCGCGACGTCGAGCAGGCGCTGGGCCAGGGCCTGGCGAAGCCCCCCGCCCAGGCAGCGGCTCCCGCGGCGAAGAAGACCGGTGCGCAGCCCGAGGCCCGCGCCTTCGGCACGCGTCCGGAGCCGCAGGCCGTGCCCATGTCCTCCATGCGCAAGGTGATTGGCCAGCGCATGTCGGAGGTGAAGCCCGGCGTGCCTCACTTCTATCTCACCGTCGAGGTGGAGATGGAGGCCGCGGTGAAGATCCGCGAGGAGGCCAAGGCGCTGGACGTGAAGGTGTCCGTCAACGACATCATCGTGAAGGCGGCGGCCATCGCGCTGCGCCGCTCCCCGAAGATGAACGTGTCGCTCCAGGGCGACCAGGTGCTGCACTACGGCACCGTGGACGTGGGCATCGCGGTCGCCATCGAGGACGGCCTCATCACGCCCATCATCCGCGACGCGGACCTCAAGGGCCTGCAGACCATCTCCGCCGAGTCCCGCGACATGGCGGAGCGCGCCCGCAAGCGCGCCCTGAAGCCCGCCGAGTACACCGGCGGGTCGCTCACGGTGAGCAACCTGGGCATGTACGGCATCGACCAGTTCATCGCCGTCATCAACCCGCCCCAGTCCGCCATCCTCGCGGTGGGCGCGGTGGCCGAGAAGGCCGTGGCGCGGGATGGACAGGTCGTGGTCCGCAAGGTGATGACGGTGACGCTGTCGGGTGACCACCGCGTCATCGACGGGGCCACCGGCGCGGAGTACCTGCGCGAACTCAAGGGCCTGCTGGAGCACCCCACGCGGCTGCTGTTCTAGCGGTCGAGCCGCCTGTCCTGACCTTCGCCCCCGTGCCTTGCGCACGGGGGCGGGGCAGGGCGCTGGCTACTCCCGCGTCTTCTCGTCCGACTTCGCGTCATCCTCCAGCTTGCGCTGCTCGTCGGTGATGCTGGACTGCTCCGCGCGCTTCGTGTCGGTGTCCAGCTCCTCCTCATGGTCCTTGGAGCGGCCCTGGATGCCGGGCCAGGGCTCCGGCCGGGTCGCCTGGACGTGCTTCACGGGCTTCGCGTCGGAATGCTTCTTGTCCGCCATGGTTTCATTCCTTTCCCCGGATGACCGGGACGTGGATGAGGCTTGCCGTGGCGGTACGGTGGGATGCCCACGCCGAAGTGGCCACCCGGGTGTATGTGGGTGGGAAGGGCTCGCTCGCCTGCCTACGTTCGGATGGCGAAAAAAGATCGGCAACCAGGCCGGTTCGCTGCTTAACTTCTCATCCAATGAACGACGACATGACTCGCGAGCGCCTGGGACTTGGACTGCGGGAGGTGGAGCCTTCGCCGGTTCCGTTGGTTCCGTCGGTGTCCCTGGCGCACTCACTGCAGCAGGCGCTTCAAGGCGCGGTGTTCCCGCTCACTGCCGAACAGTTGACGTGGGTGGCGCGGGAGAACGCGGCGCCGTCGCATGTGGTGTCGCTGCTGGGGTCGCTGCCCCGGGGTCGCTTCCCCTCGGTGGAGACCGTGGCCCACGCCCTCGAGGACACCGCCGCCTGAGTTCGGGGGTATTCCCCGGACCGCTGCTCGACGCCCGCTTCTGGCCCTGGGTAGAAGGTACCCACGGGCGCGCGGTCGGATGGGCGCGTTATCTTCGGCGCGACCAGCCTGCCTTCCGGATGAGGAAGCCACGGTCTGGAGGAGCTCCATGAACGCCTCGGACCTGCCCGCCGTGCTGTACGTGGACGACGACGCCCTCAACCTGAGGGTGTTCGACGCCAACTTCGGGCAGAAGTTTCGCATCTTCCGGTGCTCGTCCCCCAACGAGGCCCTGGCGCTGCTGGAGCAGCGGCGCGGGGAGATTGGCGTGGTGCTGTCGGACCAGCGCATGCCGGGGATGACGGGCGTGGAGTTGCTGGAGCGCGCCCGCACCATCGCGCCGGACGCCAAGCGCATGCTCGTCACGGCGTACGCGGACATGCAGGCCGTCATCGACGCGGTGAACCGCGGTCAGGTGACGCGCTACTTCGTCAAGCCGTGGGACCGGGCGGAGCTGCTCGCGGCGCTGGAGGACGCGCTCAAGATCGCCCGGCTGGAGCTGCGCATCCGCGAGGTGGAAGGCCGGATGATGAAGTCCGAGCGTCTTGCCACGCTGGGGCAGGTGACCGCGGGCATCGCGCACGAGCTGATGGGCCCCGTGGGCTACCTCACGCAGAACGTGTCCTCGCTCGAGCGCGACATGCAGCGCGTGGTGCAGTACGTGTCGCGCCACCTGGCGACAGACCCTGACGCGGAGGTGTCCTCCACCATCGAGGACCTGCCGTCGCTCATCAAGGACCTGTCGGAGGGCGCGGGCCACCTGCGCGAGGTGGCGCTGGGCCTGCGCACGCAGGCGCGCGGCGAGGACCTGGAGACCACCGCGGACGTGGCCGAAGTGGTGTCCTTCGCGGTGAAGCTGGCGCGGGCGGAGGTGCGGGACCGGGCGCGGCTGACGAGCAGCGGCGACCCTCGGCACGGGCCTGGGCCTGTCCATCTGCCGCGAGCTGGTGACGCAGTTCGGAGGCCAGCTCCGCCTGACGTCCACGCAGGGGGAGGGCACCGAGATTGAGCTCACCTTCCGGCGAGCCCCGCCCCCTTGAGCCCGAAGGCGTTGTGCAAGAGGCGCCACACCCGGTGAAGGGTCTCGCCTTCCTGTGGCCGCACGTCCCGCACCATGAGTGCGCGTCGGGGTGCTTCCAGGGGGCCGTACTCCACCACCAGTGAATAGCGGCCGTCCGGGGACTGGACGATGTGCACCGCCCTCACGTCGTCGAAGGGCAGCGTCTGCGCCTTCGCGGCGCCGGGCGCCCACGCGAGCGTCTCCAGCCGCAGTGACTCCGTCTTGAAGTGGAGCACGAAGCGGCGGCGCTTGAGCCGCGCCTCCAGCACGAGCGCCGCGACGACCAGCGCTCCCGCGAGCGCCAGCGCCCCGGAGGCGGTGCCGGGGATCCGGGACGTGTCCAGCACGAGCAGCCCCGCGCCCACGACGGTGCTCACCCCGGCCAGCCCCAGGCACAGCGAGGGCAGGACCCGCAGGGTCCACGGTGGTGGCAGGGACTCACCCACCAGCCGGCCCCCGTCGTAGAACAGCCGCACGTCGCCCAGCAGTGGCGGCACCCGGTTCTCGCGGAGCGCGTCTTCGAAGCTCACTGCGCGAGCATAGACACACCGGCCATTTCCCACCCTCGAAGTTGGACGTGAGCTGTGCGATCCTCCCAATTCATGGATCTCCCGTTCGAGACCGGTGAAGGTGAAGGGGAAGGGCGGGGGACGCTCGCCTCGAAGGTACTGCTCGTGGATGACGAGCCGGTGGTGCTCGACATCTGCGTGCGCCTTCTGGGGCGTGAAGCGGACCTTGTCGTGTTCCCGGTGGGCAGTGCGGAAGAGGCGCTCACCCTGTTGAGGGATCAGCGCATCGACGTGCTGGTGACGGACAAGAACCTGCCCGGCATGGGCGGGGTGGAGCTCATCTCGGAGGCTCGCCGGATGCAGCCCGCGCTGGAGGCGGTGATGATCACCGCCTACGCCAGCTCCGAGTCCGTCATCGCCGCGTTCGCCGCCGGGGCCAGCGACTACATCCTCAAGCCCTTCGACGACCTGCGCGTGCTGCGCGCCAAGGTGCGCGCCGCGCTGGAGCGCCGCACCGAACGCGTGCGCACGCGCAACGGCGCGCGGGAGGTCGCCCGTCAGGCCGCGGTGTTGCTGGACGCTGGCCGCGACGCGCCGGAGCCCGCGCACGTGGCGCTGGAGACGGAGCTGCGCAACTACGAGGAGACGGTGCGCCTGGTCCAGCAGGGCAGTGTGGCCGTGGTGGGCAGCAGCGAGGCCGTGCGGGTGCTGAAGGAGGCGCGCTTCGAGGTGGTGGAGCTGCCGCCGTATTCGCCCCAACTGGAGACCGCGGACGTCGTGGTGGTGGAGACCGGCGATCCGCAGTGGCGCACGCTGGCCGAGCGTCTCCAGGGCAGTGCTTCCGATGTGGTGCTCCTGGCCGGCGCGGACGCCGACCTGAGCGACCTGCTGGAGGCCATCACCCTGCGCATGGACCTGGTGGGCTACGGGCAGGCCAACGCCACCCGCATCCTTCCGGAGAAGGTGCGCATGCTGCTGATGCGCCGGAGCATCCAGCGCGCCCAGGAGCAGCTCACCGCGGCGCTGGACACCTTCCGCAAGAGCATCACCGTCACGTCCTGAAGACGGCAACGCCCCCTCCTCCGACAGGAAGAGGGGGCGCCTGAAGTGACCCTGCTGGGACTCGAACCCAGGTCTCTCCCAATTAGGGGAGCATCCTAACCCCTGGACGACAGGGACGTTCGTGGGAGCGACCTGCCTCCGCGCCCACAACACCAATCTGGAGGGGACGAGGGCTCGCGGAAATCACCCTCGCGGCGCACCGGCATGGGACCCAGGTCCCGTGGCGCGCAGGCGAAGGCATGGCCCGCAAAAGCGAAACGCCCACCTTCTTTTCAGAAGGTGGGCGTCTCAGAGTGACCCTGCCGGGATTCGAACCCGAGTTTGAGCCGTGAGAGGGCTCCGTCCTAACCGCTAGACGACAGGGCCGGCTTACCTACAACCGCGCCTTTGATGCCGACGCTTCCTACATTTTCTGGTTGCTGACGTCAACCAGGAACTTCAGCTGGGGAACTAGGATTCGAACCTAGATAAGCAGAGTCAGAGTCTGCTGTCCTACCATTAGACGATTCCCCAAGGACCTGCGGGACCTGCTGCTGCGGGCGCTTCTACTACCCAACTCTCTGCTCGACTTCAACTACTTCGTTTTCCTGACCGGCTTCGTTTCTTTCTTCGCCGGCTTGGCCGCCCCCTGCAGCGGGACGACGTAGATGCGAACCTCTTCGTTCGCCTCGTAGATGTTCAACCCTTCGAAGTTCTTCCCCGACGGGTTGGTGATGTGCACGGCCTTGATGCCCGGCTGGTTGACGATCGACCGCCTCGGGTAGCTCGAGGACGGATAGACCGTCTTGTAGTAGTCGAGCGTCGCCTCGAAATCGCGCGAGGCCCGGTACCGGTTCTCGCCCACCTTCTGGACTCCATCCGGGAGCTGGGCGCCGTTCACGACTTCGGCGCCCGACGCCGTCGCCCAGAGGGCCAGCAACAGCGCCCCGAGCGGGCGCGCCTTATAAAAATGGGGTCGCAGGCTGTCAAGCGGTCGCGTCATCGCCGGCCAAGATAGGGCCCGGCGACGCTCGCGTCCACCGTCAATCTCACCCGCCGCGCGCGAGCGCCGCGTCGATGCGCCGCAGGGCTTCCTCGCGGCCGACGAGCAGCAGCGTCTCGCCGATGCCGGGGCTCGTGGTGTTGCCGGTGATGGCGACGCGCAGGGGCTGGGCCACCTTGCCCATGCCCACGCTGGCCGCCTCGCTCACCGTCTTCACCACGCCGTCCAGCGGCTCCACCGTCCAGGCGGGCAGCGCCTCCAGCTTTTCCCGGGCCTGGCGCAGCAGACCCAGCGAGTCCCCGCTCAGGTGCTTGGCCGCGGCCTTCTCATCCAGCGTGACGCCGGTGCGGAAGTAGATGGACGCGGTGTTCGCCATCTCGTCCAGCGTCTGCGTGCGCTCGCGCAGCGCGACCACCAGCGGCTCCAGGCGCGCGTCGCCCCGGGCCTGGATGCCGCGGGCCTCCAGGAAGGGCACCAGCCGCTCCGCGACGAGCGCGGGGGGCAGCAGCTTGAACCACTGCTGGTTGAACCACTTGAGCTTGACCGGATCCCAGACGCCGGAGGTGCGGCCCACGCCGTCGAAGTCGAACCACTCCACCATCTGCTCGCGGGACATCACCTCGTCGTCGCCGTGGCTCCAGCCCAGGCGGATGACGAAGTTGAGCAGGGCTTCCGGCAGGATGCCGGTGCGCGCGTGGAGCATCACGTCCGCTTCCGGGTGCTTGCGCTTGGAGAGCTTCTCGCGGTCCGGCCCCAGGATGAGCGGCAGGTGCGCGAAGTCCGGCGGCGTCCAGCCCAGCGCCTTGTAGAGCATCAACTGGGGGAAGGTGGAGTTGACGTGCTCCTGGCCGCGCGACACCAGGGTGATGTCCATCAGGTGGTCGTCGATGACGCAGCCGTAGTTGTAGAGCGGGATGCCGTCCGCGCGCACCATGACCCAGTCATCCAGGTCCGAGTACTTCTTGGTGATGACGCCCAGCACCTTGTCGTCGAAGGACACCTCGCCCTCACCCGACGGCATGCGGAAGCGGATGACCGCGTCCTCCAGCTTCTTGCCGGCCGGGGGGCCCTTCAGGTCGTGGCAGGTGCCCTCATAGCGGTAGTCGCGCTTCTCCTTCGCCGCCAGCTCGCGGCGCGCGGTGAGCTCCTCGCGGGTGCAGTAGCAGCGAAAGGCCTTGCCCTCGGAGAGCAGCTGGTCGGCGTGGGTGCGGTAGGTGTCCAGCCGCTGGGTCTGGAAGTAGGGGCCACAGGCGCCCTCCCTGCCGGGGCCTTCGTCCCAGTCCAGGCCCAGCCAGTTCAGGCCGTCCAGGATGGCCTTGACGGACTCCGGGGTGGAGCGCTCCTGGTCCGTGTCCTCCATGCGCAGGATGAAGGTGCCGCCGTAACGCCGCGCGTAGAGGTAGTTGAAGAGCGCGGTGCGGGCACCGCCGATGTGGAGGTATCCAGTAGGAGACGGAGCGAAGCGGACGCGGGGTTTGGACGGGGCCATAGGACAGGCGCGCGATAGCAGGAGGTGCGCATGAGGGTCAACGCAAGCCGCCCTCTTGGAGTTAGGCTTCGAAGCCAAGGAGACTTCACATGTCGATTCGACACGCAGTTCGCACGCTGGTGCTGGCCGCCCTGCTCGGGGGGCTTCCGGCGGGGGCCACGACGATGCTTCGCGCGGACCTTCCCCAGATGGCGCAGGCGTCCGACGCGGTGGTGCAGGGGGTCGTGCGGCGCGTGCAGAGCCGGTGGAGCGGCGACAACCGGCGCATCGTCACCGACGTGGAGATTGAAGTCACCGAGTCGCTCAAGGGCACGTCCGGCGGCACGGTGCTCGTCACCCAGCCCGGCGGCCGGGTGGGCGACATCGGGCAGGTGGTGAGCGGCCTGGCGACGTTCTCCGAAGGGGAGGAGGTCGTCGTCTTCCTGGAGAAGAAGGGCGCGGCCGCGTTCCAACTGGCGGGCATGGCGCAGGGCAAGTACCAGGTGCAGCGCTCCGATGCGAAGACGGGCGCGATGGCGGTGCCGGCGTCCACCGGGGACGCGGTGCTCATCGATCCCCAGACGCGCCAGGAGACGGAGTCGAGCGCGAAGCCGGTGACGCTCGCGCAGCTCAAGTCGGCCATCCGCGCGGCGCTCCAGGCGCAGCAGGCCGCGCCCGTGAAGAAGGGAACGAAGTGATGGGCGCGCTCGCGTCGTGGGTGGTGCTGGCGGTGGCGTTGGGACAGAGCTCCGCGCCGTACGTGCGCAGCCGGGTGTCGCCCGGAGATGACACCACGCAGTGCCTGTACTGGACCCAGCAGCGCGTCGTCTGGCAGCAGAGCACCGTGGGCAACCAGAAGGTGACGAACCACACGGAGTTCCAGGCCATCACCGACTCGTTCCAGAGCTGGCAGGACATCTTCGCCGGCTGCGGCAACCTGAGCCTGGCCGAAGGGCCGCGCGTGGACAGCCGGACCGTGGGCTACGCGCGCACCGGCGAGAACATCAACCTCATCCTCTTCCGCACCCGGACCTGTCGCGAGGTGGTGGACGCCAGCGACGCGTGCTTCGCGGCGGACACCTGCGCGAACACCTACGACTGCTGGGACGACAGCGCCGGCACCATCGCCATCACGCTCACGACCTACGACGAGCGCACCGGCATCGTCTACGACTCCGACATCTCCTTCAACGCCGCGACCTTCAACTTCACCACCGGCAACGGCGGGCCGTGCGGCGTCGTGAGCACCCCGAACTGCGTGGACACGGACGTGCAGAACACGGCCACGCACGAGGTCGGCCACTTCGTGGGCCTGGACCACACGCTGGCGACGGGCTCCACGATGAACCCCAGCGCTCCGCCGGGCGAGGTGTCCAAGCGCAACATCGACAGCGGCTCGCGCTCCTTCGTGTGCACCGCGTACCCCAAGGGCCTCGCGAGCCAGCCCTGCATCCCGCTGCCCGACACCGGCGGGAACGGGGACGACGATGATGATGGCTGCTCCGCGGCGTCGGGAGGACTGGCGGCGCTGCCGCTGCTGGCCGCCGCGTCGCTGCTCGCGCGCCGCCGTCGCCGGGGTGCGCGGTGAGTCGTCGCCTCCTGCTCCTGGTGGGGCTGCTGGGCGCGGGGGCGGCCCAGGCGCAGCTGGACTACAAGCGCACGCTCGTGCCGGGCCGGCCGCTGTGTCTCGTGTGGCCGGGGCGTGACTACGTCTATCACCTGGACGCGAAGGGCAACACGCGCACGCCCGACGCCACGGAGTTCACCGCCATCGAGGCCGCCTTCGACGCGTGGCGGGCGCTGTCCGCGACGTGCAGCGACTTCCGCTTCATCCGGGGCACGGACTGGCAGCGCAACGTGGACGTCGGCTACGACCAGGACCACCCCTTCGACAACTACAACGTCGTCACCTTCCGCGAACGCAACTGCCAGGCCGTCGCCCCGGCCGACGACGTGTGCTGGCAGCAAGAGACGTGCGGCAACGTGTACCAGTGCTGGGCGCACGGGGGCGGCACCATCGGGCTCACCACGTCGTCGTTCAGCTTCAAGGACGGGCGCGTGGTGGACTCGGACATCGAGCTCAACGCGGCGGAGACGAACGGGGTCCCCACCTTCCTCTTCACCACCGTCAACGCTCCGCCCTGCGGCGCGGACGGGCCCGCCACCACCTGCGTCGCCTATGACGTGCAGAACACGATGACGCACGAGATTGGTCACGTCATCGGCCTGGACCATGTCTTCTCCGCGGGCTCCACCATGGAGGCCACGGCCTCGAAGGGGGAGACGTCCAAGCGCGTCATCGACGCGGGCTCCGCCGCCGGCTTCTGTTCGACCTATCCGCGCGGCCTGCCGCCCACCCAGTGCCGCACCCCGGTGGACCCCGGCCTCAAGCTGGTGGCGGACGGGAAGGGCTCCGGCTGCGGTGCCACGGCGGGGGGGCCAGTGCTGTCCGTCCTGTGGCTCTGGACTGCGGGGCTCCTGCGGCGACGTGGGAGCAGGCGGGCAGTGGGCCTGGCATCCCGCTCGCTCCAGGCTGCCTCCGAACGGGGGCGCGGTTAGACTGTGGCCGTGGCTGTCGCCTTCTTCGATCTGGACCGGACCCTGCTCGCCGCCAACTCCGCGTCGCTGTGGGTGCGTCGCGAGCTGGCGCTCGGTCACATCTCCCGGTGGCAGGCCCTGCGCGCCACCGTGCTGCTCGCCCGCTATCACCTGGGCTTCGTGGCCATGGAGGACGTGCTGCTGCGCGCCACCTCCCTGCTCACCGGTTCGGACGCGCGCGAGCTGGAGCTGCGCTCCGGGGACTTCTACGGGGAGCTGGTGCGGGGCCGGTACCGGCCGGGCGGGCTGCTCGCGCTGGAGGCCCACCGGCAGGCGGGCGACCGGCTCGTCCTGCTGACGGCCTCCTCCAGCTACCTGTCGGAGCTGGTGGGGCGCGAGCTGCGCCTGGACGGCGTGCTGTGCAACCGCTTCGAGGTGGACGCGACGGGGCGCCACACCGGGCGCCCGCTGGGCCCCATCTGCTACGGCGAGGGCAAGCGCTACTACGCGGAGGCCACCGCGAAGGAGGCGGGGGTCCCGCTGTCCGCGTGTTCCTTCTACACGGACTCGTACACGGACCTGCCGGTGCTGGAGGTGGTGGGGCGTCCGGTGGTGGTGAACCCCGACCACCGCCTGCGACGCGAGGCCCGGCGACGGGGCTGGCCGGTGGTGGACTGGGGTGTGCCTTCGGCGGGCACCTTCCCGTCCGTCCCACCCTCGCCGCCGCTGCTGCCC
This sequence comes from Myxococcaceae bacterium, assembly GCA_004173515.1. Taxonomy (GTDB): domain Bacteria; phylum Myxococcota; class Myxococcia; order Myxococcales; family Myxococcaceae; genus Corallococcus. The sequence continues at coordinate 14,330 of SECN01000277.1, forward strand.
TCCACCGGTCCCTGAGGTCGGGACTCCGGCGGAGGGACGGCCTTCGCTTCAGCGCTTCGGGGCGACGAGGCGCATGGTGAACGTGTAGTCCACGTTCACCGGACGGCCCTGGTACTGGATGGGCTTGTAGGTGCGCGACAGGAGCGAATCGAGCACCGCGCGCTCCATGTGCTCCACCATCTTCAGGACGCGGCAGTTCTCCACGGCGCCCTTGGTGGTGATGGTGCAGCGCACCGCCACCAGCCCCTCCGACTTCGTGGCCAGGGCTTCGCGCGAGTAGGCCAGGGACCGGCCCTCGTCCAGCATCACCGGACGCTCCATGGAGTCGTTGAAGGGGACGACGGCGTCGGCCCGGACGGGCGCCAGCGCGCCAGTCGTCAGCGACGGCACCGCGAGGCTGCCCGCCGCGTTCACCTGCACCGTCGCGGCCGATGCACCCAGCGCCCCCAGCGCGCCCGCGGACTTGTCACTCAAGGTGGCGGGCACGGCGGCGCCGTTGGACGGATTGGCCTGCATCATCACCGGCGCGGCCAGTCCGCCCGGCGTCACCGGCGCCACGTTCTCGAAGTCCTCGGGGGTGGAGGCGTTGGCCAGGTCCACGCGGCTGGGGCGTTCGGAGCCGCCCCGGCGCTTCGTCATCTTCTGCGACAGCACCACCTCACCGGAGCCGCCGGTGATGACCGTCTCCGTCTGGTAGCCCTCCAGCGCGAACGTCAGCTCCGCGGTGATGCTGCCCTCGGCGCCCAGTGGCAGCTCCAGGTTGAAGGGGGTCGTGCCCTTCTCCTTGCCCCGGTAGTAGACGCGCGCACCGGACGGCTGGCTCATCAGCTTGAAGCGCACCTTGCCCGTCCCGGGGGCCACCGTGGGGTCGGCCACCGGCGCCGGCTGCGTGGGCGCGGTCTGCTGCGCCACCACCTGCTGCGCGGGCGCGTCCTTCTCACCACCGCGCAGCAAGAACAGCGTCGCGCCGACGAGGCCCGCCACCACCACGCCACCGACGAGGCCGCCCATCAGGAGCGTGCGCTGGCGGGCGCGCTGCACGTCGCGCGGCACCTCCACGCTGATGTCCACCGCGAGCCCGTCGTTGCCATCGTGGTTGCCCACGTTGGCGAAGATGGGGGACGCGTAGGGGCCCGTCGTGGGCGGAGAGGGGTAGGGGCCGGTGGTGCTGGCGCCGCCCATCCGGCGGAACACGCCGCTGTTGCCGCCCGCGGACATGTGCGCCTCGCGCAGGCCCTCCAGCAATTCATCCATCGTCTGGAAGCGCCGGGACGGCTCCTTCTCCAGACAGCGGCGCACCACCATCTCGATTTCCGGCGGCACCGCGAGGTCCGGGCGCACGGCCTGGAACGTGGGAGGCGGTTCCTTGTAGTGGGCGAAGATGAGCTCGATGTGGTCGCGCGCGATGAACGGCGGGCGGCCCATCAGCATCTGGAAGAGCATGATGCCCAGCGAGTACACGTCGCTGCGCGCGTCGGCCACGTTGCGCGCCTGCTCGGGCGCCATGTACTGCGGCGAGCCCAGGAACGTGCCGTTCTGGGTGATCTCAGGGCTGACCGGCCCCTCCTGCGGCGCCACCGACTTCACGAGCCCGAAGTC
>SECN01000278.1 GCA_004173515.1 Myxococcaceae bacterium
TCTTTTTCCGCGCGGGACCGCGCCGAGGATGCCCCCATGGGCCAGCTCTACGCCTTTCGCGACCGTCACCCCTTCGTCCACCCCACCGCCACCCTCTTCTCCTCCGCGGAGATCTCCGGGGACGTCGTCATCGGCGCGGGCGCCATCATCGGCGCGGGCGTGAAGATCACCGGCGACCTGAACGGCCCGGTCCGCATCGGGGCGCGGGTGCAGATCTTGGAGAACACCGTGCTGCACCTGCTGCCGGACACCATGCTGGTGCTGGAGGAGGGCGTGGTGGTGGGCCCGGGCTGCGTGCTGCACGCCTGCCAGTTGGGCGCGGGCACGGTGGTGGAGCCCGGTGCCATCCTCTGCGAGGGCAGCCACCTGGGCAAAGGCTGCCACGTGAGCGCCGGCAGTCTGGTGAAGGCCCGCGCGGTGTTCCCGGACTACGCGCTGGTGGAGGGCTTCCCCGCCGTGCAGGTGGGCACGCGCACGTCTCCGCCGGAGTCGCCTCGCTGGGTGCTGCGTCCCGAGGACCTGCCGGGCCTGCGGCGCATGGGGTGAGGTCGGTTGCTCCCTCGGGTCGGCTCGGGCATCTTCGGACGCCATGGGCAGGCTCGAGCAGATGGAAGCGTTCAGGACGATGTTCGAGATCGTGGGGCCGCTGGCCCTGGGGTTGATCGGCGGCGCGCTCTTCAAGAAGTTCGCGCTCCCCCGGGTCCTCGAACGGATGGGGGAGGGCCTCGCGGAGCTGGTGACCTCTCCCGCCAACGCCATCCTCGGCGGCCTGACCACCGGGATGTTCCTGGGCGTGGCGGCGTCGTGCCATGCCTCCAACGCTCCGGACACGCTGGCGTGGCTCCAGACGCACTTCGGCTTCCAGCCCGCGCTGGAGACGCTGCGGATCGCCTCCTTCGTGGCGACCTTCTTCTGCGGGTACAACCTCGCGATCCTCCCGTCATCCGACGCCGAGGACGCCGGCGGGCTCGACGTGGTTCCGCGCAAGGGCAGACGCGCGTAGGCGCGGGGCTACACCCAGAACACCACGTCGCGCTCCGCGCCCTCGGGACCGGGGCCCTGCGCGCCTTCGCGCAGCCAGCGTCGGTACGCCTCCACGTCCGCGTGGTGCAGGTCCGCCTCCGTGCCGGAGTACACGCCGCCACCGGGTCCATCCGTGAGGCCCTGGCGCTGCGTCTCCATGATGACGACGTCCTGCTGGATGACCTGCCGCGTGTACCAGCGCACGAAGGGCGTCAGCGCGCGGCCCACCCACGCGCCCGGCAGGTCCACCGGCAGTCGGTAGCTGATGGCGGTGTACACGAGCGTGTCCGTGGGCCCGATGGGCGTGCACTGGGAGTTGATGGCGAAGCCGCTGTCGCCCCACTGGTAGTCCACGCGCGTGACGTTGGGCACGATGAACTCATCCGTGTGCACCAGCGGCAGGCCGCGCGGGTTGAACAGGCGGCCCAGGCCCGTGAGCGCGTCCTCTTCCTGGAGGTAGGTCATCCGCACGCGGCCCGCGTGGCGCTTCACCGTGGAGGGGACGCGCTTGCGCGTGGGGTCGCGGAACCAGCCCCGGTGCACGAAGGACGTGTGTGGCACGTCCATGAAGTTCTCCACCAGGTTCGTCACGCCGTTCGCGAAGCGCGTCACCATGAAGTAGACGGTCCAGCCGCGCTCGCCCCAGTAGGGCACCCGGAAGGGTTCGGCGCGGGCGTGTGTCACGTCCGCGCCCAGGTAGACGTAGACGAGCCCGTCCTGTTCGCGCGTGGGGAAGCGCGCGAGGCGTCCCAGGTCGCATGGCGCGGGCTTCAGGCCTTCGTGCGCGCAGGCGTTTGCGTCCAGCTTCTCTCCGCGCTGCGGAGGCCCCAGCGCGGGGATCTCCACCACCGCGCCGGACGCGTCGTACACCCAGCCGTGGTACGGGCAGCCCAGACGACCGTCGAACACGTCGCCCTTCGACAGGCGCGCGTTGCGGTGGAGGCAGCGGTCTCGCAGCGCGGTGGGGGAGCCGTCCGGCCCCCGGAAGAGGACGAGCCCCGTGCCGAACACGGTGCGCGCCAGCGGTTGGTTCGCGGGCAGCTCCGTGGACAGACACGCCACATACCAGAAGTCCTTCAGCGCCCCGCAGCGGGCGAGGTCCGCCTCCGCATCCAGGTCCACCGCGGGCACCGGGGGACGGTCGTGGGGGTGTCTCATCGGATGACTTCCTTCCGGGTCATGGCGTCGCTCCCGAGAACCACTCGGACCAGCCGGGTTGACGGTGCAGGTCCACGGGCTTGATGTCCCCCGCGCGTTGTCCGAGCGCGATGCACCGCGCCTCGTAACGGCGCGCTCCATGCGCCACCCGCACCGCGCGCACCGGCCCGAGCTGCCCCAGCTCGCGCGCATAGCGGTAGTGGTGGCCCTCGCACAGCGCGCGCTCCACGGCCGCCGCGGTGGAGTCCAGGCGTTCGGCAGGCAGGTCTGTTTCCATGAAGAGGCGGTAGGTCGGCGGCGTCCCCCACTCCGGCGCGAGCATGGCGAAGACAGGACGGGGTGAGGGCAGTTGAGCGTCCAGCACCGTGCCCACCCGCGCGGCGGAGAGCTTCTCGCCCACCAGGTCCGTCACCGCGTCCGCGCGGCCCATGAAGCGCAGGCAGGGGGTCGCGTGCACGAAGCCCTCCACGCGGACGAGGTCGCCCAGCCGGTATCGCAGCAATCCGCCGGACGTGGAGAGCAGTACCGCATAGGTGCGGCCCACCGTCAGCTCGTGCGCCAGGAGCGGGCGCGCGTCGGGATGCGATGGATCCACGAACTCGTGGAAGTGGCTGCGCACCGCGAGCACCGGCGCGGGGGCATCGAAGAGCGGGAGGGTGATGACGCCTTCCGTGGCGAGCAGGCCCTTGCCCTGCACCTCCACGCCCTGGAAGCGCCGGCATGCGGAGGCCACCGCGTGCACGGCCTGCGCGTCCGTCCACATGCTGAGCAGCGCGAGCCCTGGCCACAGCGTGCGCGCGGACACCTCACCGTCTCGCAGGGCGGCTCGCAACACCTGGGCCCGTGCAGAGTCCTTCACTCCCTGGAGTCCTCGCACCAGGGTGTCCCAGGCAGGTGCTCGCTCCGTGCCGGACAGGGGCACGCCGTCCGCATCGTGTTCGGGAGGCCGCAGCGTGCCGCGCTCCAGGTCTTCCGCCAGCCGCTCCCCGTGCCGCTCCAGCGCGTCCATGAGCAGCGTGAGGAAGCTGGGATTCCACACGCTCACCAGGGACAGGTCCGCGCACCGCACGAGGAACCACAGCGTCACGTAGCGGCACGGCTCCACGTGCGGCGCCTGTCCCACCGCGCCCGGCACGGCGAAGACGCGGGCGAGCAGCGGCTGCAAAGGACGCGGGAACCACGCGCTGTCCTCGGCGGAACCGACAGGGATGCCGCCCCCGGTCCGGTGCTGCTTGCGACCCAGCGGGGAGATGGACCAGTAGCTCGGGCCCGCGCGCACCGCGGGGCGCCGCAGGAGGACTTCGTGAAGCATGGGCGCGAGCGCGCGTTGAAACTCGCCCAGCAGGCCGCGCGTCACCGGCACCGGTTTGGACGCTCCCGAGGATCCGCCCGACAGCTCGAAGCGCAGGACGGGCTCTCGCGTGAGCACGCGGGCCTCTCCCCGGGCGATGCGCTCCACGTCCGCGCTCATCGCATCCGGCGTGGACACCGGCACCGCGTCCTGGAACTCGCGCGCGGTCCGGATCCGTTCGAAGTGCCCCACCCGGCTTGCCTGGGCCGTGCCTTCCGCTGCCCGCAGCACCCGTGCAAGACACTCCGCCTGCGCCGTTTCAGGAGTCCGAAGCGCGTGACGAAAGCGCAGGGCGGACGGAGTCAGCGCCGCGAGCATCACGGTCAACATCCGGTGCGAGGTCAGCACCCGATGGCTCCCGTGAACACCTGATGCATCACGGCCGCACTCCCGGCGGTGCCGTGCACCGTGCGCTCCGCACCATCACCCATCACGGTCATGCTCCGCACGTCACGTCCCCACGCGGATCCGCGAGGCGTCGCGCTCGCGGCGAGCCCACCGGCGAAGCTGTCCCCAGACGCTGCGCGCCAGGGCCCGCGTCAGGTCCCAGCCACGGATCTCCACCAGACACACCAGCTCCTCACCGTCGCCATGGCCCGGGTTGCGCTCCGCGAAGTAGGCGATGTGCGGATGTCCCGCAGCGTCCCGGTCGATGGGCGAGACACCGTCGCGCACGCGGTAGTGCGCCCCGTCGAATCGCAGCGTGCCGCGCCCCGCGTCGTACTGCGCGCCGAACCACCGCGTCGCCAGCGCCTGAAGAAACTCCGAGCGCCCCGCCGGAGGCGACCAGTCCCGCCTCGGGTGCGTGCGCGGGAAGTAGTTCACCGCGAGCAGGTACGTCTTGTATCCGCCCGACAGCAGCAACCAGTACAGGGGGCGCCACGGCCTGCGCAGCTTGCGCGCGAGCAGCAGTCGGCCGAACACCACCTGCAACGTCTTGTGCCCCCACCAGTCCGGGTGGATGACCGTGTCGCCCGAGTACAGCACCTCCGCCCCGTCCTCCTGCGCGAGGCGCACCGTGCTGAACCCCACCAGCTCTCCCGTGCGCCGCGCGTGCAGCAGGAACACGTACTGCTTCGCGTCCAGGTCCTCCTGGAAGCGCTCCGCGCTCACGCCCACGTAGCAGCACTGCATCAACTCCAGCATCCGCGCCCGTGTCTCGGCGGAGAGGGCCTCGCGCCGCACGGTGGTGCCCTTCATCGCGGAGAGCATCGCGTCAGTGTCCTTCCCTTCGCGCCGTGGGCCCGGGCGGCTGACGCACCTCTTGGTAGCGGTCCGCCTCCAGCGTCACCTCCTGCGGCTCCGCGCCATACCAGTGGATGGTCGCATTCACCGGCCCCGCATGACGACCCAGGCCGAAGTGCAGGCGCGGATCCGCCGACGCGGAGAAGCCTCCCATCAATCCCACTTCCCGCACCTGCTCCACGCGCTGACCGTTCTCCTCGTAGGAGACCACCACGCGCGTGCCCACCGCGCTCCGGTGCGTGCGCTGCCCCTCGCCCACCAGCACCAGCCCCACGAAGTGCGCGTCCGGCTTCACGTCCGTGGCGCTTGTGCGCAGCGTGTTGCGGTACAGCGACACCGGCGCGTGCTGGTTGGTGACGAGCACGTCCAGGTCCCCGTCATCGTCCAGGTCCGCCATCAGCACGCCGCGCGAGTTGTCCGGCGCATCGATGCCCACCTCCCGCGCCACATCCACGAAGTGTCCCGGCCGCGCGTCGCCCAGGTTGAGGTACACGCGGCGCGCTTCGTTCGGATAGAGCACGCGGCCCCGGATGTCGCCCCACTTGTCCGCGTACGTGTGCACCTCCGGCCCCGACTGCATCAACTTGTGGTTCACGTACCAGTAGTCGTTGCGCTGCCCGTCCGGGATGCGCCACTTCGGCGCGTCCAGGCGCGCGTCCACCATGCCGTTGGCCTGCACCAGGTCCGGCCACCCATCCGCGTCCAGGTCCCCCGCCGCCGCGCCCCAGCCGAAGCGCCGCTCGTTGAGCGCGCCCCGGAAGGTGGCTTCGTCCTTGAACGACGGCACGAAGGCGTCCTCGCCCGGCCCCACCATCCACAGCAGGCTGCCCTCCGCCTGGAGCGCGTGGTGCACGTTGGACACGTAGACGTCCAGAAAGCCGTTGCGGTCGAAGTCCGCCACGCTCGCGTTCATGCCCTTGTACGTGTCCCGGCCAATCTCCCCGAAGCGGTTCCCCACGAGGTGGCGGAAGTGGCGCCCGGCCTCGTTGAGGTAGACGTCGTCCGGGCCGAAGTCGTTGGCCACGTAGAGGTCCGTCCACCCGTCGTGGTTCAGGTCCACCGTGCTCACCGCGAGCGACCAGTGCGTCTGCGACAGGCCCAGCGCGTCCACGTCCTGCTTCTCGAACGTGCCGTCGCCCCGGCCCCGGTAGAGCGCGTTCTTCCCGCCGTTGTTCGCGTCATGCCAGCCGTCGTGCATGAAGCGCAGCATCCGCCGGTCGCCCGCGTACTCAGGCGCGGGGAGTTGGAAGAGGTTGAGCGGCGTGGGCGTCGGGTAGTCCGGCAGGAACGTCGTCATCGCGTTGAGCACCAGCAGGTCCAGGTGCCCGTCCCGGTCGTAGTCCAGGAACGTGAGCCCCAGGCTCACCGCATGGTCCGTCACGCCCGAGGCCACCGTCACGTCCTCGAAGCCCGCCGTGCCCGTCTCCTTCAGCGTGTTGCGCAGCAGGCGCACCGGCCCGAAGGCCACCGCCACCGCGAGGTCCTGGTCCCCATCCCCATCCCAGTCCACGAACGTCCCGCCTCCCGCGAGGCCCTCTTCCTTGTAGCGGGTGGCGAAGCGCTCCAGCGCGGGCACCGCGACGCGTTCGAAGCGCAGGTCGCCCAGGTTGCGATAGAGCCCCGCGTGGTGTTCCGGCGTGCCCAGCGGGTGCGTGAGGAACAGGTCCAGCCTTCCGTCCCCATCGAAGTCGCCGGTGGCCACCGCGTCGCCCACCGCGACCAGCCACTTGGCCACGTGGGCCACGCGCGGATCCAACTCCTCCAGCGTGTGTCCCATCGTGGAGGACAGGCCCGCCTTCGCGATGTCCTGCGAGTCCAGGTGGAGCGCCAGCGGCGCCGTGCGCGCACCGGGCGCGGCCATCACCGCGTGGCCCGTGGCCAGCACCGCTCCCAGGCCTCCCACCACGCCCACGCGCCGGAGCACGTCTGGCGACAGGAGCCGGCGCAGGGATTCGCGGCCTCCTGCGCGCCACGCGGCCCGGGCGTGCATGAAGATGAAGCGCGTGGTGGCCACGGTGAGCGCCGCGTAGAAGAACGTGTAGACGCTCTCCTTCAGGTGCAGCACCAGGTCCACGCAGGTGATGGCCAGCGCGAGCAGCACCTGCGCCCGGGGCGTCGCGGGCGACGTGGCCGGATCGGTGAGCATGTAGAAGACGAAGATGAAGAACGAGGGCGCGCCCAGCGTGCCCAGGAACAGCACCTCCGGCGGCAGGTGGTGGCGGAGGATGAAGGCCCGGAGCGCCGTCTGGAGCGCGTAGAAGGTGAGGAAGCTCACCACCAGCCAGCCCCGGCCCACGCGGAAGAAGAACAGCACCAGCGCCGCCATCACGATGAAGGCCGACAGCGCCACCTCGCCGTTGGCCCACTGGTAGGCGGGGGCGGCGGTGATGAGTTCGCGCGTGATGAGCAGCGACACCGCCACCGCGAACATCGACGGGTTGAAGACGTGCCGCCCCTGGAAGGTCAGCAGGTACTTGGAGCCGATGGCCAGCCACACCGGCAGCCACAACAGCGTGCTCGCGTGCGAGTAGTTGAGCAGCAGCGCCAGCGAACAGCAGGAGATGTACGCGGAGAGCGGCACCACCTTCTGGCGCTTGAGCACCCAGCCGAGCACCGCGTCCAGCAGCGTGCCGGAGACGACCAGGAAGGCCATCTGCCCGGGGCTGCGGTTGAAGCCGAAGAAGGTGAAGCCCAGCACGCCGTAGAGCGTGAGCAGCGCCGCGAACGGCAGCCGAGGGTCATTCCAACGGGGGAAGACCCAGCCGCCCCATTCCACACGCGCGGCCACGGGGCCCGGCGTCATCGCCACATCCACACTCATGATTGACCTTCCCGGGATACGCGCGGAGCGTGCCGTGCTCGACCCCGGGTGTCCAATCCCCACGGGGCTTGCATCCGACGTCCATGCGTGGAGTCGTAGCCCCTGACGATGTCCCGGACTTCCCCTCCCCTGCCCCGCCGCGCGGCGGTGCCCCGCGCGCTGCTCGTGCCCTCCACCCCGTCCGGGCTGCTGCGCCTGGCGGCCCTGGAGTGGGCGGGGATGGCGCTGGGGTGGCTCGTCATGGCGTGGGCTCCGGTGCTCGCGCCGCTGGCCGTGCTCTTCGTCGCGGGACGGCTGCATGCGCTGGGCGTGGTGCTTCATGACGCGGTCCACCTGCCCGCGCGAACAGCGGACTGGAGACTGTGTCCGCTGACCGTGCTGGCGGGCTACCCGGTGGCGTCCACGCTGGAGGCCATGCGCTACCACCACCTGCGCCACCACCGGGACGCGGGCCTGCCGACGGACCCCTACCGTAGACCTCCGGATGGCGGGCCCCTGCGCACGGCGTGGCGGTGGCTGCTGCTGCTCGGCGTGATTCCCGGCTGGGTGCTGAGAGGCCCGGTGGGGCTCTGCGCCTGGGCCATCCCCGCGCTGCGCACGCCGTATGCGCGCGTGTTCCTGCAGGACCGCTCCGGATGCGTGCTGACGGATGACGCGGAGGTGCTCGCGTGTGCCCGCGCGGAGGTGGGCCAGGTGCTCTTCCATCTGGGCGTGCTGGCGTTGGCGCTGCGGTGGCCTTCCCAGGTGGCGTGGGCCTATGGCCTGCCGCTGCTGATGGCGTCGGGGTTCAACGCATACCGGTTGCTCGCGGAGCACACGGCCATGCCCGCGCACGGCCGCTCGCTGGAGGATGTGTTCGCGTGCACGCGCGACCATGGGCTCGGGTGGATGGGGCGGTGGGGCCTGGCGCCGCGCCATGTGGGCTTGCATGTGGTGCACCACCTGCATCCGCACGTGTCGCTCGCGCACCTGCCCCGGCTGCGGGCGTGGTACGTGGCGCGCTTTCCCGACCACTATCCCCGGCCCCGCTCCTCCTGATGCTCTCTGTTCCGACCCGCGTGTTGCTGGTGGTGTTCCTGCTCGCGGTCGCGGGCGCGGCGGCGTTCTTCCGACACCGGCAGAACGCGCAGGGAGGCAGGGGTGGGCGCATCTCCGGGCCCAAGCTGGCGTGGCTGCTCTACGCGGTCTTCCTCTGGTTCCTGGTGTGCCCGCTGGTGGCCCTGGACGCGTCCGTGCTGTTCGAGGCGCGCATCGTGCTGGGGGCCTTCGCGCTGTCCATGTGGCTGCGCGGCGCGGCGGAGCTCTACATGCTGTACGTGTCGCGCAACTGGCGGCCGCCGTACGGCGTGGGACATGACCTCGGGTGCATCGCGCTCGTTGGAGCGGGACTCGTGTACACGGGGGAGAAGTGGGCAGGGGCGCTCGATGGGCGCGATGTGTGGGCGCTGGCGCTCGTGGGGTTGGTGCTGGTGAGCCTGGGGGTGGAGGTGGCCTACGCGGCGCTGTTCCACCGGGCCGTCGAGGGACGCACCACCGGCGAGGACGGGGTGTGGTTCGCGGACGCGGAGCAGGAGCGCTTCCGGCGGATCAACCGGCTCACGCTGATTCTCAATGTGCCGCTTTACGTGGTGCTCGCCGTGCTGCTCGCGGTGGGGATCGGCGGGTGAGGCGTCACACCACGGGCTGACGCCAGGCGCGGGACAGGTGGCCGGGGCCTCGCTCGTTGAAGCGGCGGATGAGTTCTTCCCGGCCGTTCTTGCCGTGCTCCAGCAGGTACGTGAGCTCCGCG
>SECN01000279.1 GCA_004173515.1 Myxococcaceae bacterium
CTGCTGCATGGCGCCGCCCTTGGCGTTCATGGCGCCCAGGTCGTTGAAGGCCTTGATGATGCCGAGCACCGTGCCGAACAGGCCGATGAACGGGGCGTTGTTGCCCAGCGTGCCCAGGAAGGACAGGAAGCGCTCGTACTGGGGGCGCTCGCGGGCCACGGTGGAGGCGATGACCTCTTCCACGGTGTCGGCGCCCCGGGGCGCGGACGCCAGGGCCTCCCGGATGACGGCGGCCTCCATCCCCTTGTGCCGCTCCACCGCCACGCGCACCGCTTCCAACTCTCCCCGCGCCAGCCGCACCGCCAACAGCTCCGAGTCAGGGAGCCGGTGGCGCGCGAAGTAGACGGCGCGCTCCAGCATGATGGCGATGGAGAGCACGGACAGTGCGACAAGGATCCACAACACCCATTCGGCGCTGCCCAGCGTCACTCCCAGCAGCTTGCCGCTGAGCCACCCCAGGTGTTCGGAGGGAGCCTGCGCTGGTACAAACAAAGTCATGGTGATTTCCCTTCGGCAAGTGCCGCGCGCGAAGGGAACACTGCCCCCACCCGGAAGTGTCACCGTGAAGGACGGCGTTGCGCGTGAGGGGATTCGAGGGAGCTGATTCAGGGTTGAGCCGTGGCGGTGCGCGGATGCCGCCCCCCTGACAACCGGGCATGCGGGGCAGCAAGGGCACGGCTTCCCGCCCCTGCCCACGCGCGCCGGGCATCCGCACCTCTAGAAGCGTTCATGTCCTCCTCGGGTCCACAGGAGCGGGGTCCTTCGTCAGAGGGGCGGACGCCCACGGAGGGCGGTGCGCCCATGTCGCTCGCGGAGCTGCTGGAGGTCGACCGCGACGCCCTCGTGGAGGACTGGCTGGCCCGCGCGGGGCCCTTCTTCGCGCCGCTGCGGCTGACACGGGAGCAGTGCATCGATGCCCTGCCCGCCTTCCTCGATGAGCTCCGGGACGTCGTCGAAGCGGAGACAGGCGACGACTTCCGCCCCGTCCACCACAGCGAGGCCTCCGAGGCCCACGGCCGCCAGCGGCTGCGCCTGGGCTGTGACGTGACCCTGGTGGCCCGGGAGTATGGGCTTCTGCGCGACTGCATCCTGGCGCGCGCCGAACAGGAGGACATCGACGTCCCCGTGGCCCAGGTGCGCGCGCTCTGCACCCGCATCGACACCGCCCTGCGCGAGGCCGTCTCCCAGTTCGAACTCGACAGCTCCGAGCGCAACCGCAAGGAGGTGGAGGAGCGCGAGCGCTTCTTCCAGCTGTCCCCGGACATGTTCTGCATCGCGGGCATGGACGCGTACTTCAAGCGCGTCAACGCGTACTTCGTCCAGGTGCTCGGGTGGAGCGAGACGGAGCTGTACCGCCTCCCCTTCCTGGACCTCGTCCATCCCGACGACCAGCAGGCCACCCGCGACGAGGTCGTCAAGCTCTCCCAGGGCATCCCCACCCTGCGCTTCGAGAACCGCTACCGCTGCAAGGACGGCCGCTACAAGTGGCTCGCCTGGGCCGCGCGCCCCGTGCCCGAGCTGGGCCTCATCTACGCCGCCGCGCGCGACATCACCGAAGCCAGGGCCGCCACCCACGAGCGCGAACGCCTGCTGGAGGTCGTGCGCGAAAGCGAGGAGCGCTTCCGCAACATGGCCGACCACGCCCCCGTCATGCTCTGGGTCACCGACCCGGACGGCGCGACGACCTACATGAACCGGGGCTGGTACGCCTTCACCGGCCAGACGGAGGCCAACGGCCTGGCCTTCGGGTGGCTCGATGCCATCCACCCCGACGACCGCGAGCGCACCGGGCGCATCTTCCTGGCCGCCAGCAACGACAACCACCAGCCCTTCCGGCTGGACTACCGGCTGCGCTGCGCGGACGGCGTGTACCGCTGGTCCGTCGACACCGGCTCGCCCCGCTTCGACGCCGAGGGGCGCTTCCTGGGCTACATCGGCAGCGTCATCGACATCTCCGACCGCAAGCAGGCGGAGGTGGAGCGCGAAGCCCTGCTCGCCCGCGAGAGCGCCGCGCGCCACGAGGCGGAAGAGGCCAACCAGCTCAAGGACGAATTTCTCGCCACCGTCAGCCACGAGCTGCGCACGCCCCTCACCGCCATCCTCGGCTGGGTGCAATTGCTGCGCACCGGCCACCTGCCCGAGTCCCGCCGCGAGCGCGCGCTGGAGACCATGGAGCGCAACGCGCGAGCGCAGGGGCAGCTCATCGAGGACCTGCTCGACGTCAGCCGCATCGTGTCCGGCAAGCTCAAGCTGGACGTGGAGCCGGTGGACCTGTCCACCGTGGTGCACCAGGCGCTGGACTCCGTGCGCCCCGCCGCGGACGCGCGCGGCGTGCACGTGCAGGCCACCGTGGACTCCTCCAGCAGCGTGATGGGCGACCCGCAGCGGCTCCAGCAGGTGGTGTGGAACCTGCTCTCCAACGCGGTGAAGTTCACGCCCCGGGGCGGCCACGTGCGGCTGGTGGTGGAGCGTCAGGACTCGCTCGTGGAGCTCACCGTGCAGGACACCGGCCAGGGCATCCCCGCCGCCTTCCTGCCCCACGTCTTCGAGCGCTTCCGTCAGGCCGACAGCGGCACCACGCGCAAGACGGGCGGCCTGGGCCTGGGCCTGTCCATCGTGCGCCACATCGTGGAGATGCACGGCGGCACCGTCGCCGTCGCCAGCGAGGGCGAAGGCCGGGGCGCCACCTTCACCGTGCGCCTGCCCCTGTCCGTCATGCAGCTCCGCGACCCCACCATGGCCCCCTCGCCCCGGCCCTCCGCCGTCCCGGGCCCGGAGCGCGTCCGTCCCGCGGAGCTCAACGGGGTGCGCGTGCTCGTGGTGGACGACGAGGAGGACGCGCGCGAGCTCTTGCGCACCCTGCTGGAGGACAGCGGCGCGCACGTGCTCACCGCCGGATCCGCGCAGGAAGGGCTCCAGGTGCTCCAGGCGGAGCTGCCGGACGTGCTCGTGTCGGACATCGGCATGCCGGGCACGGACGGCTACGGCTTCATCGAACGCGTGCGCGCGCTGCCCCCCGACCGGGGCGGCCGCACCCCGGCCGTGGCCATCACCGCCTACGCCCGCTCCGAGGACCGCACCCGCGTGCTGCGCGCCGGCTTCCAGAGCCACGTGCCCAAACCCGTGGAGCCCGTGGAGCTGCTCGCCGTGCTCGCGTCGCTGGCGGGCCGCTTCGAGACGCCCTCCAAGTCCTGAAGCTCCGGGCCCTCGAGACAGCAACGACGTGGGGCGCCCGACACCGGGACCCGGGTGGGCTCGCATCCTCCTGGCCAGCGGGCGGGCCCAGGGCTTACGTTGCACGGCATGCGTCCAGCGCCCGGACAACTGGGGATGTTCGACGCGCCGGCCTCCGAAAGGGAGCCCGCGCGCGAGGACGCGACGGCCCCCGAAAGGAAGCCCGCGCCCGGACGCAGCACCCGGCTTCCTTCTCGCGAGGAAGTGACGACTCCCGAAACAGAAACCGCGCCCGGACGCACCCGGCTTCCTTCTCGCGAGGACGCGCTGCCCCGCGCCGCGGAGCTGGCCCGGAGCGTGTCCGCCCTGCTGGGCCTGCCCGTGCACCTGCGCCTCACGGACAACCGCGCCACGCTGGTGAGCTTCCGCAAGCTGCCGGAGGGCGTGCGGCTGCGCATGCACCATCTCTTCCTGGACGCGCCCGCGCCCGTGGTGCGCGCCATCGCCGCATACGTGGCCGGGGCGGCGGGCGCCCGCGAGGTGCTGGAGGCCTTCAGCCACGCGCAGAAGGGCCAGGTGCGCCGGGAGCGCAAGCCCGGGGCGCCGCTGCGCTCCAGGGGCAAGTGCTTCGACCTGCACGCGGTGCACGCCCGGCTGGACGCGACGTACTTCGACGGCCGGGTGCGAGGGGTGGAGGTGGGCTGGGCCCGGAAGCCGGGCCGCCGCACGCGCCGCACCATCCACCTGGGCGGCTACGACGCGCGCCTGCGCGAGGTGCGCGTCCACCCCGCGCTGGACAAGCCCCACGTGCCCGCCTTCGTGGTGGACTACCTCGTCTTCCACGCCCTGCTGCACGCGGACCTGGCCCACACCGACGCGGACCGGGACGGCGACGACACCGGGCGCTGCGCGGCCGAACACACCCCCGACTTCGAGGCGCGCGAGGCCGCCTTTCCCCTGCGGGAGTCCGCCTGGCGTTGGTTGGTGGAGCACCTGTCGTCGCTCCGGCGTGGGTAGGCCCCCTTCATCCGACCCGGCTGACACGTTTCCGACACAAAAAGCCTTGCGTCCAGGCATCCGCGCCCGCTCGGGGATGGTGATGGCCAGCGGAGGGCGCACACTGCATGCTGTCGCCCCGATGCGCTTTTTTAGCGTGGAAGAGGCCAACCGCCTGGTGCCGCTGTTGTCGAAGACCTTCGAGCGCGTGCGCCCGTGGGTGGAGCGCGTCCAGAAGCTGGCGGAGGGGTTGGACGCCCTGGGGTCCTCCCCCGAGACCCTGGAGACCCGCGCCTGGCGCGAGGAGCGCGAGGCCCTGCTGGAGCGCATCCGGGGCGAGCTGGGCCCCTTCCAGGAGATGGGGCTGGAGATCAAGGGCGCGGACGGCCTGGTGGACTTCCACGCGCGGCGCGGAGAAGAGCCCGTCTACCTGTGCTGGCGCTACGGCGAGCCGAGCGTCACGCACTGGCACGACCTGCAGGCGGGCTTCTCCGGACGTCGCCCCATCGAAAGCCCGGACGACTTCGAGCCCACGTACCTGAGCTGAAGCGCCCGCCGGCCCGGCGCAGGCGGGCTCACGAAATCTTTAACTGGTTCAATATCGAGTCATACCGCGTGAAAAGAGCCTTGTAGACTCAATCCGTTCTGCCTCAGGAACGGCGATTGTCTTCGCGCGGCACAAACAAATCAGCCGCCAGCACCTATGATGCTGGCGGCACCTGTCAACACGTATTTACGTGCATGTAATTCAATAGGCTCAAGCAGAAATCCGGACGAATTATGCTCGATATGGGCCGTGCGTCACCACTGCCGAACCATTCCAATACTCGACTCTTGCAGTCAGATGAAAGAGAGCAAAGGAACCATGTCTTGGCTCCTCTTCTCAAACATCATTTGAAGAGATCGAGTTTCTTATCCTGCAGCGCGGTAGCTGATGCATTCGAGAAAGAATCATCAAAATGGGACAGGAGCATCTCGATGAATCTACCGTGGTAGATGCCGTAGATCTCCTTGATCATCGCGACACCTTTCTGACCGACCAATCCGAAGGACAAAACACCAGCACCTACATATGGGCGCAGCCAAGCTTTTTTCGACCACTGTGCGGGCGTATGAGTGAAGTCACCATCATCATCGTAGCTCCACGTCGCGACATTACCGTCGTCAATTGCCTTGCGAATCGCCGTAACCAGCGCAGACGGATTGGAAGTCTGTACAATAATAGCCATTGTGTATTTGCTCGTTCTCTAGAAGTTTCTTGAATGACCTAAGGGGCATCCTTTAGGTCATTATTTAATAAGGGGCGCCTCTCCGAGACGCCACACCAATATGATGTGTCTGTTTCTAAACCACAGACACAGACCAAGCCTTACGGTTGACTTAGGCTCTGGTGCAGCAGGCCCAGCTTGTTGCGCGCGGACAGCAACTGCTGGCGCAGGGAATCCGCCTGCCGGGCGATGTCCGAGAAGTGATCCGCGTCCGCGGCGCCGGCCAGGGTCGCCGCCTCGTCCGCGACCTCCGCCATGCGCTCCTGGAGCGAGGTGAAGACGGCCGTGAGCCGCGCGTCCTCCTCCGCCGTGCGGGACTCCTGCTGACGCAGGGCGGAGAACTCCTGCATGCGCCCGTTGAGGTCCGCGGCGCTCTGGCCCAGCCCCCCGTAGCGGGTGAGCAGGTCCTTGAACACCTCCGTGCGCCGCTGCAGCTCCTGCGCGCGCGCGTTGACGGCGTCCGCCTGCGTCTGCTGCCGGGTGCGCACGCCGGTGATGGCCTGCACCAGCGCCCCCACGCGCACGCGGAGCGCGTCGTCCAGGTCCGCCAGCTCCTTGAGCGTGCGCGACGCCCGCTCCAGGTGCTTCTCCGAGGTCAGGGGGGCGTCCTGGAGCTGGCCTGAAAGGGCCTCGAAGCGCAGCAGCTCCGCGTCGAGCGCCTGGGCGGCGGAGACCAGTTCGGAAGGGGATGGCGTGTCGCGCTTGCTCATGGGCTTGCCCTGAAGATGCCACGCGCCGCGCCTGCCCGCCTGCTTCCTGGCCTGCCCTCCCGAGGCTGCCTGCCTGCTCCGGGAGCCTGTGTGCGGGGGGCGAGCATGCGACTTCCGGACCTCGCCAACGGGGAGAGGCGGTCCCACCTTCTCATGACACGTCGCGTCCGGAGGTCTGAACCCATGTCCGTGGATTTCTCCATCACCGTGCTCGTCACGGGCGCCACCGGCCAGCAGGGCGGCGCCGTGGTCCGCCAGTTGTTGAACCGGGGCCACAAGGTGGTCGCGCTGGTGCGTGATCCAGATGCACCCGCGGCCCGCGCGCTCCAGGAGAAGAACGTGCGCCTGGTGCGTGGCGACTTCGACGACGTGGACGCGCTGGAGCAGGCCACGAAGGGCGTGGACGCCGTCTACGCCATGGCCACGAACGCCGGTCCCGGCGGTCCGGACGCGGAGACGCATCACGGCATGAACCTGGCGGACGCGGCCAAGCGCTCCGGCGTGCGGCACTACGTGTACTCCTCCGTGGCGGGCGCGGATCAGCTCACCGGCGTTCCGCACTTCGACAGCAAGCACCGGGTGGAGCTGTACCTGCGGCGCATGGACATGCCCTTCACCATCCTGGGCCCGACCTTCTTCATGGAGAACCTGCTCCAGCGTCCGACGCGGGATGCGCTGGCGTCGGGGCAGCTCGCGCTGGGGCTGCCCGGGTCGCGCGGGTTGCAGATGGTATCGGTGGAGGACCTCGCGGGCTACGCGCTGCACGTGATGGAGGATCCGGAGAAGTTCATCGGCGAGCGCATCGAGGTCGCCTCCGACGAGGTCACCGGCCAGCAGTCCTCCGCGCTGCTCTCCATGGTGAGCGGCCACCGCATCCACTACGAGCAGGTGCCGCTGGAGCAGATCGCGAAGATGAGCGAGGACCTGGCGCGCATGTACGACTGGCTGGACCGCGTGGGCTACCACGCGGACATCCTCACCCTGCGCAACAGCGCCCCCCGCGTGGGCTGGCAGACCTTCGAGACCTGGGCGCGCCACCAGGACTGGGGCTTCATCACCTCCGCCTCCTGGCCCGGGGCGGCCGCCGAGGCGGTGACGCCGCAGCCCTGAGGGCACGGCCGTCCGCATGGCCTCCGGGGTGGAGCCTTCCGGGTGAGCGCCCTCGGACGCCACGCGCCCTAACTTGAACCCCAGGAGGCACATCATGCGTGCACACGGGCTGGGGGCCGCGGCGCTGTTGCTCGTCGCGGGCTGCGCGGCGGAGACGAAGTTACGGCCCACGCCGGAAGCGGGCGTCCTGGAGAACGGCAAGGGCGGCGCCGTCACGGAGCAGGAAGGCGTGAGGTTGGTGGCGGATGGATCCGCGTGGAAGGGCTACCCCTCCAACCTGGAACGCCGCCTCACCCCCGTCTACGTCCGGCTGGAGAACCAGGGCCAGCGCGCGCTCAAGCTCCAGTATCGGGGCTTCTCGCTCATCGGCCAGGAGTCGCGCTTCCGCTACAACGCGCTGGCGCCGCTGTCGCTCCAGAAGGCCGCGTCCTCCAACGAGGTCCCCAACGCGCAAGCGCCGGTCATCGCGCCCGCGGGCCGTTGGAGCGTGGGGGTGGGCGTGGGCTCCTCGTACGGCTACGGCCCCCGACGCGGAGGCTATGGACCGCCGTACTACGGACCCTGGGGCAGCCCGTTCTACGACCCGTATCTCTACGCCCGTCCCCAGTGCCAGGAGCCGCTGCCCACCGAGGACATGCTCAACAACGCGCTGCCGGAAGGCACGCTGGAGCCCGGCGGCGCGCTGGAGGGCTTCCTCTACTTCCAGGGCGTGGCGAGCCGCGAGGACGCGGTGACGCTCCAGGTGAAGCTGGTGGACGCGGGCACGGGGGAGCCGTTCGGAGCGCTGGACATCCCCTTCCAGGTGAGCACGCGCTAGCTAGTGCAAGAGCGTGCTGGGCGGCGCGTAGGGGGAGCGCCCGCCGTCGTGCGCCAGGTCGAGCAGCGGCGCCTCCTCCGGCTGTCCCAGCGCGCGCCGGACGTCCACGCCCTTCACGGGCAGACCGAACAGCGGGCCCAACAGGAACAGGTCCAACGCCCCGGACAACAGCGGCACCAGGCCCGTCAGGGCCACCACCGCCCCCTGGGGCGAGCGAGTACCCAGGCCGCCCAGCACCAGGCCCGTCCCCGCCAGAATCCGCACCCACCGACCCGTCCGCGACGCGATGAAGCCGACCATGAACACCTCCCCACGCCGAAGATGAACACGCGCGAGGGGGCGACCATGGACGGTGTCCGCCGGGCGACCCTCCCGCCCCCGGGCCCGTCCGCCCGCTCCCCTTCCAGGAGGCCAGCGCCCGGGCAGGCGACGCGGGCATACTGCGCCCCGTGAGCGAAACCGATGGGAAGGCGCTGGAGGCGGCCCTGGCCGCGTGGCGGGAAGCGCTGGGCGAAGCGCACGTCCTCCTCGAACCCGAGGCATTGGAAGCAGCCCAGACAGCCACCTTCGCCACCACGCAGCGCATCCCCGCCATCCTCCGGCCCGCCGACACCGCGCAGATCCAGGCGTGCCTGCGGATCGCGCAGGCGCACGGCGTGCCGGTGTACCCGGTGAGCGCCGGCCGCAACTGGGGCTATGGCTCGCGCGTGCCCCCGGGCGACGGCAGCGTGCTCTTGGACCTGGGGCGGATGAACCGCATCGTCGAACACGACGAGCAGCTGGCGTACCTCACCGTGGAGCCGGGCGTGACGTTCCGGCAGGCGCACGCGTGGCTGCGCGAGAAGGACTCCTCCACGTTCATCACCACCATTGGCGGCTCGCCGGACGCGAGCCTCGTGGGCAACGCGCTGGAGCGCGGCGACGGACGCGGGCCCCACGCGGACATCTTCCAGCACGTGTGCGCGCTGGAGGTGGTGCTGCCCACGGGCGAGGTGGTGCACACGGGCCACGCGCGCTTCCCCGGTGCCCACGCCGCGCCGGTGTTCCGCTGGGGCCTGGGCCCCGTGCTGGACGGCCTGTTCAGCCAGTCCTCGCTGGGCGTGGTGACGCGGATGACGTTCTGGCTCGCGCGCAAGCAGCCCTACCTGCGCGAGTTCTTCTGCGCCGTGAACGACGACGCGCACCTGTGGAGCGCGGTGGACCGGCTCCAGGCGCTGGCCCTGGACGGCACGCTCAAGGGCAGCTTCTTCTTCTGGAACGACCTCAAGGCCTTCAGCGTCACCCAGCAGTACCCCTACGCCTCCGTGGGCCGGCGCCATCCTGGAGCGCCGGCTCGCCGCGGCCCTGGACGGCGCCTTCCGCCCCCTGAGCTTCGCCCCCGAGCGCCCCGACGGCGAGAGCCCCTTCCAGGGCGTCCCCACGGAGGCCAACCTCGCCATGACCTACTGGCGCAAGCGCACCCCCATGCCACAGGACGCGGACCCGGACCGGGACCGCTGCGGCTTCATCTGGTGCTCCGTGGCCCTGCCCTTCACCGGCGCCCACGCGAAGCGCGCGGTGGACATCGCGGACCGCGTCCCCCGCCTCTTCGGCCTGGAGCCCAACCTGGCCCTCCTCGCCCACTCCCCCCGCTGCCTCTACCTCGTGACGGCGCTCGCCTATGATCGCGACGGCCGGGGCGAGGACGCCCGCGCCCAGGCCTGCTACCGCGCCCTCTCCCAGGAGCTGGCACAGGCCGGGTACTTCCTGACCCGAGCCGGACTCCAGGCACAGGAGGCGTCACCGCCCGTGCGGGATGCGTCCTCGGAGCTGGTGCGGAAGCTGCGCGCGGCGCTGGATCCACGGGGAATCCTGGCCCCGGGACGCCCCGAGACCTGAGGGCGGCGCGGATCAGCGGGGAAAAAAAGAGGAGCGGAAACTTTCTCAGGGACCGAGGCGATAAACCTTCAAGTCACAAGCCTTCCCCCAGCGCCCTGCGCCCCCGGAGCCCTTCATGTCGATCGAGACCAACCGCTACCGCCCCGTGTTCCGGAACACCACGACGACCCCTCCGGCGAACGGCACCCACGTGCGCCGTGAAGTGCAGCAGCAGACGCAGAACCGGGCGCAGGGCGAGGCGACGATCAACCTGAACCGTGGCGTGCAGGGCAACCGGGTCACCACCAGCAACCAGGTGAACCCCAACACCACGACGGACATCCAGAAGCAGCTGGAGACCAGCCGCTTCGACCAGACCATCGCCCAGGGCGAGTGGAACAAGAACTGGACCGCCGCGTCGGGCGAGCACACGTTCGGTGACGTGAACAGCGACTTCCACACGACCGTGGAAGGCCAGGCGCTGACGGCGGACGTGTCCGCGCAGGGCAACGTCTCCATCGACCCGCTGCACGGCAAGATTGGCGCCGAGGGCAGCGTCGAGGCGAAGGCGGACCTGGTGCGCGGCTCGGTGGAAGGCCACGCGGACACCGCGCTCGGCCGCTCCGAGTGGGGCGCGGAGGGCAACGTCGGCGCCGAGGCGACCGCCACGGGCCAGGTGGTGCTGGATCCCCTCCACGGCCAGGCCGCGGCCTCCGTGCACGGTGAGGCCTTCGCCGGCGCCCGCGCCAGCGCGGAAGTCACGCAGGAGATTGGCCCCGCGACGGTCACGGCGGGCGCGGAAGCCTTCGCCGGCATCGGCGTGGAGTTCGAGGCCAACGTCGGCCTGAAGGACGGCAAGCTGTCCGCCAACTTCGACGTGGGCGCGGCGCTGGGCATCGGCGCCAGCGAAGGCATCAAGAACGTGCTGACCGGCTGGTAGTCGCCCGCACGCTCCCGCCTCCCCGGTGTGCTTCCCAGGGCCTCGTCCATCCGGACGGGGCCCTTCCTTTTTCCCCGTTGCTCGACAGCCCCCGGACGCTGGGGGACACTTTCCATCATGAACTCTCTGGAAACCCTCCTCGCGGCGGGCCAGCTGGCCCAGGCCAAGGCAGAGGCCGAGAAGCTCCTCGCGAAGAACCCGGCGCACCGGGACGCGCTGGTGGTGATGACCAAGCTGTCCCTGGTGGAAGGCAAGCTGCCCCAGGCCGAAGCGCTGCTCGCGAAGGCGGAGGCGCAGGGCGCCACGGCGGAGACGGGCCTCGTGCGCGCGAGCATCGCCGCGCAGAAAGGCCAGCTCGCCGCCGCCCTCAACGCCTACCAGGGCGTGCTCGCGCTGGACCCCAACCGCGCGGAGGCCCACTTCGGCCGCGGCATGATGCTGATCAAACAGGACAAGGCGCCCCAGGCGCTGGAGGCCCTCACCCACGCGGTGCGGCTCCAGCCCCAGCAGGACGTGTTCCGCTACCGCCTGGGCCAGGTGCAGCTGGAGGCCGGCAAGACGGAAGAGCCCAACCAGCCGCGCCTGCTGGCCTCCGTGACGGTGCTGTCCATGGCGCTGCGCGACCTGCGCACGTCCTACCAGGCGGCCTCCGCGCTCGCGGCCTCGCGCCCCAAGGACGCGGACGCCCAGGCGAACCTCGCGCAGCTGATGCTGGCGCGCGGTCAAATCGAACAGGCCCGGCACCTGTGCCAGACCATGGCGTCGCTGGGCGTCACCAGCGAGTCCCTGAAGATGGCGGAGGCCACCTGCTTCGAATCCCAGGAGCCGCCCGCCTACGACAAGGCCATCGCCGCGTACGAGCAGGGCATGGGGATTTCGCCGGACGGCTGGCGCGCGGCGAACAACCTGGGCCAATTGCTGCTGCGCATCCCCGCGGAGCCGGCGGACAAGCACCTGCCGCGCGCGGTGACGGTGCTGGAGGAGGCCACCCGCCGCGCCCCGGAGCGCCCGGAGCCGCTGCTCAACCTGGCGCTCGCCCAGGCGCGGCTGGGCCAGGAGAAGAAGGCCAAGGAGCTGGTGCAGAAGGTGCTCGCCATGCCGCTGTCGGAGGACACCGACCTGCACCAGGAGGCCGTCCGCCTGTCGCAGGTGCTCGCCAAGGCGTGACGCGGGCCCCCGGCCGCGCGGGCCCGCTGCCTTCCGGGCCCGGCCCGCGCGCCGTCACTCGCCGAAGTCCAGCGTGGGCACGTCCTCGTCGCCGGAGGCGGCCTGGAAGACGTGCCACGCGGTGGCCAGGTCCTGGAAGGGCAGGCCCACCGGGGCGAACACCGTCACCTGCTCCTGGGACGTGCGCCCCGGCTTGAGGCCCGCCAGCACCTCGCCCAGCTCCGCGTGGATGGCGTCCTCGGAGAGCCCCACCGCGCCGGCGGCGCCGGACGCCACGCTGAGCGCGCGGTGGTCGCAGACGAAGAGGGACTGCGCCAGCAGCGCCGCGGACAGCTCCGCCTTGCCCGGCTCGTCCGCGCCCAGCGCGGTGATGTGCGTGCCCGGCCGCACCATGCCCGGGTGCAGGAGGGGCTCGCGGCTCCACGTCGCCGTCACCACGATGTCCGCGTCCGCCACCGCGTCCGCCACGGACGTCTCCACGCTCACCGGCAGGTTCAGCTCCTGGTACATGCGCGAAGCGAACGCGTTCGCGTGCTCCGGGTTCGTGTCGTGGACGCGCACGTGGCTGAGCGTGCGCACCAGCCGCAGCTGCTTGAGCTGGAGCACGCCCTGCCGGCCCGCGCCCACCACCGCCACGCGCGTCGCGTCCGGCCGGGCGAGCACGTCCGCCGCCAGCGCGCCCACGACGCCGGTGCGCACGGCGGTGAGGTGGCCGGAGTCCATCACCGCCAGCAGTCCGCCGGTGACCAGGTCGTGCAGGTGCACCACGCCCCGGATGGCGGGCGTCTGCCCGGGGAACTTCGCGTGCACCTTCACGGTGTACGCGGGGATGCCGGGCACGCTGCCGGGGAAGAGCACCAGCGCGGTGCCCTCCGAGTGCAGCGGCGCGCGCACGCGCTGCGGGGCCACCGTGCGGGCCAGGACGTCGGTGCGGAAGGCCTCGCGCAGGTCGTCCAGCAGGAGGAGTGCCTGGATGTTGCGGGCCACGGCGGAGCGGTTGAGCAGGAGGGTGCGCATGCAGTGACGGCCACCCTACCCGAGCGTGCGCGTGCCCTGGGGCGCGAACGTCCGCAGGGCCGTCCGAGCGCACGAAGGTGAA
>SECN01000280.1 GCA_004173515.1 Myxococcaceae bacterium
GACTTCAAGGGGTACTTCAAGGTCGAGTCCTTCCCGCACAACTCGACCATCTACCGCCCCGGCGACACGTCGGACCGCGTGTACCTGCTGAAGTCCGGCCGCGTGCGCCTGATGCGCATCGGCAAGAACAGCACCCGTTCGGTGGTCTCCATCCTGCGCCCGGGCGACCTGTTCGGCGAGCTGTTCCGCCCCGAGGGGACGCCCATCGAGGAGATGGCCGTGGCCGCGGGCGAGGCCGAGGTGTGGAGCATCGAGGGCCGTGACTTCCGCGCCCAGTTGGAGGCCCGTCCGGCCCTGGCGGTGGACGTGGTGCGCGCCTACGCGGACCGCGTGCGCTCGCTGCGCAAGCGCGTGCTCGGCCTGACCTTCAAGGAAGTGCCGGCCCGTCTGGCGGACACCCTCCTGACGCTGGTGGAAGCCCACGGCGAGCGCTGCCCGCACGGCGGCGAGACGGACCTGCGCGGCATCACCCAGCAGGACCTGGCGGACCTGGTCGGCGCGTCGCGCTCCTTCGTGTCCACGCTGATCAACGAGATGAAGCGCGAGGGCGTGCTCGGCAACGTCGGCCGCATCCTCTGCGTGCGTGACCAGAAGGCCCTGCGCAAGCTGGCGTCCAAGGAGAAGTAGGCCGCGCGCCCCATCACCGGGGCCATGACGTCCAACGGGCCTGACCGCGACTCAACCTCGCGGCCGGGCCCGTGGTGTTTTCAAACCTAGAACGCGAAGCCCACGCCGAACTCCGGACCGAAGAGCCTGTCGCGGGAGCTGATGCTCACGGATGGATTCAGGTACAGGCCGCGGATGCCCCCGCGCAGCATGAAGCCGCCCAGGTGCAGCGCCAGGCCGGAGCGTACATCCACCTGCCGGTACGGAAACGGCGTCACCTGCATGCGCGCCTCCACATCCAGGGGGCCCAGGACGCACGCCTCCAGGGACATGCCGAAGCTGGGCCCCACGTAGAGGCCCTGCGGCAGGTCCGCGGTGGAGATGCCCAGCTCGGCGCGCACGCGGACGGCCTCGTGGACGACGGGCGAATAGGTGAGGTGCAGCTCGCCCAGGGTGCGCTCGTTGCGCGAGCCCTCAGCGCCCTTCACCAGGTCCAGCCGGGAGACGCGCAGGTCCGCGCCGAAGCGGCGCAGGTCCCACCCGAGCGAGAGGTCCATGCCCGGTCCCCCCTGGAGCGGCGACAGCAGCACGCCGGTGCGGAAGGAGAACGGCACCGCGTGCCTTCCGGAGCCCGGCGCCGGGGGCGGCGTCTCCGGATCCTCGGGATGGAAGGTGCGGTGGGTGCCGGTGCTGACGATGACTTCACCCAGGCCCCGGAGCACCAGTTCGAAGACGGCGCCCGCGATGACCTCCGCGATGTCGCCCGACGCGCTGGAGCGGCAGCAGTCGTCCGACGAGGACACCGTCCGGGGAGCGGCCGCCGCGCGGTTCTCGTTCTCGTCCGGCTTCTCGTCCTCGGTGCCGATGGCGGAGGCCTTGTGGGCGGGCTTCGCGTCCTGGGAGGAATCGGTGTGCTTGCCGAAGCGGGCTTCAGCGGGAGGCGCGGCGAGGAGGCCCGTGAGCAGCCCCCCGCACAGCATGACCTTGGGCAACGACGACATGGGGTGACCCTGTCCGTGAAGGAAAGGCCCGGCCTGTCCACCCCTCACGCGCGCATTCAAATCCCGGCGACACACGGAAAGTCAATGCACGGGCCCCTGAAACATCGCGCCCTCCGGTGAGAACACCTCGTCCAACACCCGGAAGACTCCCGCCTCTCACCAGAGCTTCCGGTGACCCACGACGTAGAGCTGCTCGCGTGCGCGCGTCACCGTGGCGTTGAGCGGATTCAATTGACGCGCCGCCCAATCCCGCTCCTTCCGCTGCGCATCCGCGGAGGCGCCGAGCACGAACAGCACTGCTTCTGCGTCGCGACCGTTGAGCGCATCGATGACGCCCACGCGCGACTGGACCCAGGCCTCGGGGTCGTCCACCTGACCGCGCAGGACTCCGCCCTGGAGGATGAGACGTCGCAGGTGATCCGCCACGGTCTCGAAGGTATTGAACGTCGCGGAACGCATGGGCTGTCAACCCATGTGTCCCCTCCCACTTCCTGCTTCAGGGCTTCAGGTAGGGCCCATCCACGCCGATCTTCCCGGGCGCGGCGTTACCCGGCAGGTCCAGGACGTACACACGCAGGTTGCCCTTGCCGGACACCGTCGCGGTCAGCGAACCGCCCGTCACCGTGCGGACATCGCCGGTGATGGCGTCCTTGTACGTGCCATTGGGGATGCCATTGAACGTGGCCCCGCCAGACACCGTCACAAGCACGAAGCTGTCCACGCCCTTCGCCGTGTCGGTGAAGCGGCGCTTGAAGGCCATGCTCCCGGTGATGCCGTCGGTGGAGTACTGGCCCTTCTGGAGCGCGGGGATGCGGCGGCGGAGCTGGTTGAGACGCTGCACGTGCTTCACCAACGGCTTGCCCAGCGTCGTGGTCACCGCGCCGGAAGCGCTGCCCACCGTGCCGAAGTCGCTGGCCGTGACGCTGCCCTCCAGGTTCGCGCCGTAGTAGGCGCGGCCGGTGGTGGCCAGCGCGCAGGTGGGTCCGCAGTCGATGGGCTTGCCCGCCTGGAATTCAATCTCCGAGCCGTAATACAGCGTGGGGATGCCCCGGAAGGTCCACATCAGGCTCATGTTCTCCGCCCAGGCGTCGGTGCCCCCGGCGTAGCGCGTGGACGACTTGTTGGGACCGTAGTCGTGCGAATCGACATACACGACGTTGTAGGTGGCGTCGTTGTAGCTGTCGTCGGAGTCCTTGCCGTTCCAGAAGGCGTTGCTCGCCTCCCCGAAGTTCATGTGCATGCGCATGTCGATGACGCTCATGCCGGAGAACTGGCTGGCGTCCGGCGCATGCCATGCATTGCCCTGGAGGAACGCGTTGGTGGACGTGGGCTGGTTGGCCGTGCCCTGCGTCTGCTCGTAGTTGTACTGCTCCAGCGCCGCCGCCACGTCGTCACTGCTGTACGTGCGGCGCTCCTTCCAGGTGAAGAACTGAGCGGAGTGGTTGGGCGAGCCCCGGTTCCACTTGTCGTTCACGAACGAGCCCACTTCTCCGAACATGAAGAAGTCGCGGCCCTTGGCGCCGAACTTCGACTCCGCGTGGGCGTGCGCTGCGGGCAGGAAGCGGCGATTCCACGTCACGCGGGGGATGTGCACCGCCGTGTCCACGCGGAAGCCATCCACGCCCCGGTCGATGAAGCGGTTGTGCACGTCGATGAGGAACGCCTGCACGGTGGCGTTCTCCGTGTTGAAGTCCGCCAGGTCCTCGTGGATCCAGCAACTGCGCGAGTCCTCGCCTTCCCAGTTCCCGATCCAGCACTGATGGAAGAGGCTGGAGGGAAACATGCCGGAGGTGGGATTGGGCCACTGGCAATTGTAGATGCGGTAGCCCTCCTGGCTCGTGGAGGACGTGGGGACGCCCCAGTTGCGGCACGTGTTGCCCGTGGGCTCCGCCGTCGACCACAAATCACCGTTGTAATAGGACTTGCCGCTGGTGGGCTCCACCGTGAGGCCGTCGTACTCGAAGCCTGACGCGGGCGCGTCGTAGTACCAGCTCCACTGGCTATCGCGAATGCCATATACCTTCGCGGAGAACAGACCCTTGGCGCCCCAGCGGCTCGAGTGGTTGTAGACCACGTCCTGGATGATCTTCAGGCCCTTGGTGTGGGCCGCGTTGATGAGGTCCTGGTAGGAGGCGCCGCTGGACTCAAGGCGCGGATCCACGCGGTAGAAATCCCAGCCGTGGTAGCCGTGGTAGTCATAGTCGGAACGGTTGAGCACCACGGGGGTGATCCAGACGGCGGAGAAGCCCAGCGCCTTGATGTAGTCGAGCTTCTGGATGAGCCCCTTGAAGTCGCCCCGGAACATCGGGTCGTTGTTCGCCGCATTGCCGGACTTCGTGTGCATGCTGCCGCCGCGGTTGTTGCTCGCGTCGCCGTCATAGAAGCGCGCCGTCATCACGAAGTAGATGGAGTCCTCGCGGATGTCGCCGCCCAGGGGCGTGCCCGCCGGGGGAGGCGGAGGCGCGGAGCCCGTCGTCGCGGAGGCCGCGCTGCTCCACGCGGACGTGTTGCTTGCCGCATCGAAGGCCCTCACGGCGTAGCTGTAGGTCGTCTGGGCCGTCAGCCCGCTGTCGGTGTAGCTCGTGCCGCTGGGGAAGACCGTCGTGACATTCCCCGCGCTGGTGCGGGTGAGCGTGTAGCCGGTGACGCCCCGGTCGTCGGTGGACGCATTCCAGGTGACGGTGATGGTCGTTCCGGAGGCGGTCGCCGTGACACCCGAAGGCACGGAGGGCGCCGTCGTGTCCGGAGGCAGGGCCACGCAGGGCGAGGCGGCGTTGGCGGTGACGACGCCGTCCTTCACCGTGATGCGGCCGGTCCCCAGGGTGTAGTCCGCGCCGTTGTTGTTGTCCCAGGTGCTGCCGTTGTTGAAGTCCGCCTTCATCCCGGTGGCCAACCCCAGGGACACGGTCTTCTTCACCCAGTCCGTGCAGGCCGTCTCGTTCATCGCGACGCCGGGCGGGGTCGTCCACGTGCCACCCGTGGGCGCGTAGTGGAGGTTGACCGCGCTCCAGCCGCGCGTGCGCGTGTAATAGAAGACCTCCGCGCTATGGGTGCCCGTGGAGGTGCAGGGATTGCCTGCGTTCGCCAGCACCTGGCCGTTCTTCACCTGGTGCGTGCCGGACGTCGGCACGCTGTAGTTGCCGCCGGAGGAGGCCGCGTTGTCCCAGTGGTTCTGCCCGTCGTTGAAGACCGCCTGGAAGGTGCTGGCTGAACCGGTGGTGAGGATGGCCATCACCCAGCCGGTACAGGCCGAGGACATGGAAGCCCCGGGCACGCTCGTCCAGGCGCCCGCCGCGTCGTGGTGGAGGTACGCCGTGCTCCAGGCCTTGTAGGGCGTGTAATAATAGACAGTCGCCGTGCCAGCGAAGGCCGCCTGCGACCACAACAGCAGCGCCATCACCGCACCGCGTCTCCAGCCAGTCATTGCCATGGGCTCCATCCCTCCTCACGCATCGGGAGGACGCGTGAGACAACGAAACACCGTATCAGTCACAGAACCGCCAAAGATGGATTCAGCGACATTCCAGCGGGGATTGATGTTCTCGACTGGGACCGGAAGCGTGACGGGATGCGTTGTGCGCTTGCCCTGGGGCGGGGGGCCGCTCAGCATGCGCGGCCATCGTGCCCGCCCCTACCGAGTCCGCCCTCCCCCACCGCACGTACACCGACCGTCGCGCCGCCGCCCAGGCGGACCTGACGGTGTTGGACCGCATCAGCGCCCGGTACGCCAACCTGCGCACCGTGGCCTTCGTCGTGGCCGCGGGCATCGCGGTGCTCACGCTCCTGGGCCGGCTGCCCAAGCCCTGGTGGTGGGCGGCGGCGGGCGCCATCGCCGTCTACGGCCTGCTGGCGGTGCTGCACCACCAGGTGTTCCTCAAGGAGCAGCGGGCCCGGCTCTTCGTGCTCCTCAACGAGCGGGGGCTCGCGAGGCTGGAAGGCGGCTGGCACGCCTTCACGGACACCGGGGAGCGGTTCCTGTCCGCCACCCACCTGTACGCCACGGACCTGGATGTCTTTGGCCAGGGCAGCCTCTTCCAGCTCATCAACGAGACGGCGACCCGCGCCGGCGAGGAGCGGCTGGCGTCGTGGCTGTCCGCCCCGGCCTCCGCCGACACGGTGGTGACGCGGCAGGGCGCGGCCCGGGAGCTGGCCCCGCTCGTGGACTTCCGCCAGGAGCTCTGCGTGGACGCCCGCGTGGTGGCGAAGGAGAAGGCGGACCCGGAGCTGTTCATCCAATGGGCGGAGTCCGGCCCGTCGCTGGATGCCATCCGCTGGTCACGCCCCCTGGCGGTGGCGCTGCCCCTGATGACGCTCACCCTGTTCATCCTGGGCACGGTGGGGGTGATTCCAGACAGCCTCGTGTGGATTGGCCTGCTCGCGCAGTTGGGCGTGGCGGTGGCCACCCGCGCCACGCTCAAGCGGATGGACGAGGCCGTGGAGCGCGGTGAGCGCGGCTTCGTGCGCTACGCGGCCCTCTTCGAGCGCGTGGAGAAGCAGTCCTTCGCGCACCCCCGCCTGAAGGGGCTCCAGTCCGGCCTCAATCCGGGCAAGGGCCCCCCGGTGTCGGCCCTCTTCCAGCGCTTCAGCCGGCTGTACTCGCTCATCGAGTTCAAGCGGCACCAGTTCCACGCCGTGGTGCACTGGCTCACGCTCTGGGACATCCACGCCCTCTTCGCGCTGGAGAACTGGCGCGCCGCGCACGGCCGCGACGTGCGCCAATGGTTCGAGGGCCTGGCCGAACTGGAGGCCCTCTGCTGCCTGGGGGGCCTTGCCCACGACCGCCCCGCGTTCACGTGGCCGCAGATGCAGTCGCAGGGCCCTCGCGTGGAGGCCACGGCGCTGGGACACCCGCTGCTGGACGCGCCGGTGGCCAACGACGTGTCGCTGCCCGGCCCGCGCCACGCGCTGATCATCACCGGCTCCAACATGAGCGGCAAGACGACGCTGATGCGCGCGCTGGGCGCCAACGTGGTGCTGGCCCTGGCGGGCGCGCCGGTGTGCGCGGCCTCGCTGCGCCTGTCACCGTTGCAGGTGCTCACCAGCATGCGCGTGAAGGACTCGCTGGAGCGCGGCGTGTCGTACTTCTACGCGGAGGTGCAGCGGCTGAAGATGGTGCTGGACGCGGCCCAGGCCGCGCACGGACAGGCCCTCTTCCTGCTGGATGAGATCCTGCTGGGCACCAACACCCGCGAGCGCCAGATTGCGTCCCGTGAGGTGCTGCGGCTGCTGCTCGCCGCCGGCACCTGCGGCGCGGTGACGACGCACGATTTGTCCATGACGGTGCTGGCGGAGGAGAAGGATGCGCACGTGGTGAACGTGCACTTCCGCGACCACCTGGAGGACGGGAAGATGGTGTTCGACTACCAGCTCCGGCAGGGGGTGGTGTCCACCACCAACGCGCTGCGGGTGCTGCGCCTGGCGGGCGTCCCGGTGAATGACCCGGACGCCCCGGCCTCCTGACAGTCACCTCCACGCCCCTCGCATCCAACCGAGGGGCGCGAAGATGAAGCGGATTACTTCGCGAGTTCCACGAGCGCCGCGGCGCCCATGCCACCGCCGATGCACATGCTGACGACGCCGTAGCGGCCGTCGCGGCGCTTCAGCTCGCGCAGGATGGTGGCCACCATGCGCGCGCCGGAGACGCCCAGCGGGTGTCCCAGGGCGATGGCGCCGCCGTTGGGGTTCACCTTGTCCATCGGGATGCCCAGCTCGCGGATGCAGTGCAGCGCCTGCGCCGCGAAGGCCTCGTTGAGCTCGAAGACGCTGATGTCTTCCACCTTCAGCTTGTTGCGCTCCAGCAGCTTGCGGATGGCCGGCACCGGACCCACGCCCATGATCTCCGGCGGCACGCCGGCGACCACGTAGTCCACGAAGTAGCCCAGCGCCTTGGCGTTGAGCTCCTTGGCCTTCTCCTCGCTCATGAGGACCGCGGCGGCCGCGCCGTCCGTCAGCGGCGAGGCGTTGCCCGCCGTCACCACGCCCTTGGCGTTGAACGCCGGGCGCAGCTTGGACAGGCCTTCCACCGTCGTCTCCGGGCGCATGATGGTGTCCACGGACACCGTCACCTGCTTCGCGACACCGTCCTCGTCGTACATCGTCGTGGTGACGGGGAAGATCTCATCCTTGAGCTTGCCCTGCTCCCGCGCGGTGGCCGCCCGGCGCTGGCTCTCCGCGGCGAACTTGTCCGAGTCCTCGCGGGTGACGTTGTAGCGCGACGCGATGTTCTCCGCCGTGGCGCCCATGGAGGTGTAGACCTCCGGCAGCTTCTCCATGATCTCCGGGTTGGCGGAGACCTTGTTGCCGCCCATGGGCACCATGGTCATGGACTCGGTGCCACCGGCGATGGCCACCTGCATCATCCCGGACTTGATGCCCTGCGCCGCCTGCGCCATGGACTGCACGCCGGAGGAACAGAAGCGGTTGATGGTCATGCCCGGAACGGTGTCCGGCAGGCCCGCCAGCAGGCTGGCATTGCGGGCGACGTTCATGCCCTGCTCGGCCTCCGGCATGGCACAGCCCATGATGACGTCTTCCACGTCCGACGCCTTCAGGCCGGGGACCTGGGCGACGGCTTCCTTGATGGCAAGGGCCGCGAGCGTATCCGGACGCGTGTCCTTGAATTCACCCTTGTGCGCGCGGGTGAAGGGGGTGCGCACCGCGCTGGCAATCACGACTCGGCTGGACATGTCAGGTGTCTCCCTGCCCGGACAGCGTCCGGGCGTGCTTCGGATTTCGATTCTGGCAACCCATGGGTAAACGCCTCGCGCTAGTTGCGCAGCGGCTTGCCCTTCTCGAGCATGAACATCATGCGGTCCTGGGTCTTCTCCTCACCGATGAGGCTCAGGAACGCTTCCATCTCCAGCTCCAGCAGCCGGTCCTCGCTCACGAGCACCGAGGGGCTGGTGTCGCCGCCGGACAGCACGCGCGCCAGCTTCTGGGCGATCTTCCGGTCGTGGGCGCTGATCTGGTTGTTGAGCTGCATGTCGTACAACATCATGTCGATGGTGGCCGCGCCGTTGGGGCCCGGCAGCCGGAAGCGCGTGGGACGCGGCGGGCGGAAGCCGCCATTCGCCAGCCCCAGCACGCGCGACTTCGCATCCGACAAGAGGAAGTCACGGTTGCCCGTGATGCCGTCCTGGGCCGACAGGAAGCCGAACTCACGCGCCTCCTCCGCGCTCGTCGCCACCTTCGCGGTGCCGATGGCGAGGAACACCTTCTTGAGGAAGGGCAGCGAATCGAAGTCCTTGTCCGCCGCATACGCGCCGAACACGTTGCGCAGCAGCATCATGGTGCCGCCGCCGCCGGGGATGAGGCCGACGCCGACTTCCACCAGGCCCATGTACAGCTCCGCGCTCGCCTGCACCGCGTTGCCACCCATGGTGACCTCCGCGCCGCCGCCCAGCGTGAGGTTGAAGGGCGCCGTCACGACGGGCACGGGGCTGTAGCGCATGCGCTGGTTGGCCTGCTGGAACTTGGACGCCATCGCGCGGATGGAGTCGAAGTCCTCGCTCTTGGCCGCCATCAGCATGGCCATGATGTTCGCGCCGGCGGAGAAGTTGGAGCCGTCGTTGCCAATCACCAGGCCCTTGAAGTTCTTCTCCGTCTCGTCGAGCGCGGTGTTCATCATCGCGATGATGTCATCGTCGATGGAGTTCATCTTGGAGTGGAACTCCAAGAGCGTGACGCCGTCGCCCGTGTCCCACAGCGAGGCGCTGTCGTTGCCGGTGATCTTCTTGTTGCCGCGCTTGAGGTACTCCACGCGG
>SECN01000761.1 GCA_004173515.1 Myxococcaceae bacterium
CGTGCTGGTAGTGCGCGGGCAGGTGAAGGTGCTGGACTTCGGCCTCGCGGTGGGCCGCGACCAGGGCCGCCGCGCGCACCCGGCCGGCACCCCGGGCTACCTGGCCCCGGAGCTCTTCGAGGACCAGCCCCCGTCCGAGGGCACCGACCTCTTCGGCTTCGGCGCCATGGCGTGCCAGATGTTCTTCGGCCGGCTGCCCCACGCGGGCCAGGTGTTCGCGACGCCGGGCTTCCCGCCCGCGCTCCGGGCCGTGCTGGAGCAGCTGGTGGCCCCGGAGGCCCACCGCCGGCCTCGCGACGCGGACGCCGTCATCGCCGCGCTGTGCGCCGCCACCGGCCAGCCCGTGCCCGCCGAGTCCGCCGCCACGCGCGAGAGCTTCCTCCAGTCCGCGCGCTTCGTGGGCCGCGTGGGTGAGCGCGAGCACCTGACGGACGTGCTCGACCACGCGCTCGCGGGCCAGGGCAGCGCGTGGCTGATTGGCGGCGAGAGCGGCGTGGGCAAGTCGCGCCTCCTGGAGGAGGTGCGCGCGATGGCGCTGGTGCGCGGCGCGGTGGTGCTGCGCGGACAGGCGGTGGACACCGGCGGCGTGCCGTACCAGGAGTGGCGCGCGGTGCTGCGCTGGCTGCCGATGCTCACGGAGCTGTCCGACCGGGAGGCGTGCGTCCTGAAGCCGCTGGTGCCGGACCTGGACATGCTACTGGGCCACGCGGTGCCGCCCGCCCCCGAGGTGGACGCGGAGATGGCGCAGCTTCGGCTGCACCAGACGGTGGAGGACGTCTTCGGCCGGCTGCCCCAGCCCACCGTCGTCATCCTGGAGGACCTGCACCAGGCGCACACCGAATCGCTCCAACTGCTCGCCCAACTGGCGGCGCGCGCGCCCGGGCTGCCGCTGCTGCTGCTCGCCAGCTTCCGCGACGACGAGTCCCCGCTGCTGCCGGAGCGGCTGCCCGGGACGCGGACGCTGCGGCTGCCCCGGCTGGACGCGGAGGAGATCGCGCTGTTGGGCGAGTCCATGCTGGGCACCGTCGGACGCCGGCCCGACGTGGTGGAGCTGCTGCGCCGCGAGTCGGAGGGCAACCCCTTCTTCCTCGTGGAGGTGGTGCGCGCGCTGGCGGAGGAGGCGGGCGGCCTGGACCGGCTGGGCGGTCGCGCGCTGCCGGAGCGCGTGTGGGCCGGCGGCATGCGCGCGCTGGTGCACCGCCGGCTGGAGAAGGTGCCCCGGGAGGCGCGGGGCCTGCTGGACGTGGCGGCGCTGCTCGGCCGGGAGCTGGACCTGTGGGTGCTGCAATGCGCGGCCCCGGGCGTGGACGTGGAAGCGTGGCTCACCGACTGCGCGGCGGCGGCGGTGCTGGACGTGGCGGACGGACGCTGGCGCTTCGCGCACGACAAGCTGCGCGAGCGGCTGTTGGAGGACCTGGCGCCCGCGTTCCGGCCCGCGCTCCACCGGCGCGCGGCGCAGGCGCTGGAGGCGGCGCACCCCACGGGCCACGCCGCGGCGCTGTCGTACCACTGGGGCCAGGCCCAGGACACCGCCCGCGAGGCGCTCCACGCGCGGCGCGCGGGCGAGGAGGCCCTGGCGGTGGGCGCGTGCCGCGAGGCCCTGCCCCTGCTGTCCCGCGCGTTGGCGGGCGCCCCGGACGCGACGTCGCTGGAGCGGGGCCAGGTGGAGGCCCTGCTCGCGGAGGCGCGCTTCCAACTGGGAGACCTGGTGGCCTTCCGCGAGCACGCCCAGGCGGCGCTCGCGCACTTCGGCTGGCCCGTGCCGACGACGCGCGCGGGGTGGGTGCTGGGCACGCTGGGGCAGGCGCTGTCGCGGCTGGCGCAGAGCGCTCGGCCGGATGCGTACGTGGACGACTCGGTGCGCAGGCGCGAGGCGCGGCGGGTGGCGGGCCGGCTGCTCATGCGGCTGACCGACGCGTTCATCTACGCGCAGGAGGCGCTGCCGGTGCTCTGGAGCGGCCTGCGCATGCTCAACCTGTGCGAGCCCGCGGGGCCCACGCCGGAGCTGGCGCGCGGCTACACGGTGAT
>SECN01000762.1 GCA_004173515.1 Myxococcaceae bacterium
CCCGTCCGCGCAGGGCGGGCGCGGAGACGAGGACGAGCAGGGCCAGGGACGACCAGCGACGCATGGAACCTCCGGAAAGGAGCGCGGCAGCGTAGCAGAGGACCCGAGGGCGCAGGTCCTGCGAGCGGGCGGGCGGCGGACGGGACCTTCGCATGGGCACAACGCACCGCGTGCATGTCGGGACGGAGGTTGGTATGGGGGGCGCCCGATGCCCAAGCGTACCGATATCCGGAAGGTTCTCGTGATTGGCTCGGGCCCGATTGTCATCGGGCAGGCCGTCGAGTTCGACTACTCAGGCACCCAGGCGATCAAGGCGCTTCGGGACGAGGGCGTGGAGGTGGTGCTGCTCAACAGCAACCCCGCCACGGTGATGACGGACCCAGAGTTCGCGCACCGCACCTACATTGAACCCATCACCGTGGAGGCGGCGGAGAAGATCCTCGCCGCCGAGCGTCCGGACTCGCTGCTTCCCACCATGGGCGGGCAGACGGCGCTCAACCTGGCCAAGGCCCTGGCGGAGAAGGGCATCCTGGAGAAGTACGGGGTGCGCCTCATCGGCGCGTCGCTGGACGCCATCAACAAGGCGGAGGACCGGCAGCTCTTCAAGGCGGCCATGCAGAAGATCGGCGTGGCGCTGCCCCGAAGCGGCTACGCGACGACACTGACGGACGCGATGGCGCTGGCGGAGGACATCGGCTTTCCGGCCATCATCCGTCCCTCGTTCACGCTGGGCGGCACGGGCGGCGGCATCGCGTACAACCGCGAGGAGTTCGAGGCCATCTGCCGCTCGGGCCTGAAGGCGAGCCCCACCTCCACCATCCTCGTCGAGGAGAGCGTGCTGGGGTGGAAGGAGTACGAGCTGGAAGTGGTCCGCGACTCGGCGGACAACGTCATCATCATCTGCTCCATCGAGAACCTGGATCCGATGGGCGTGCACACCGGTGACTCCATCACGGTGGCGCCCGCGCAGACGCTGACGGACCGCGAGTACCAGCGGATGCGGCAGGCGTCGCTGGCCATCATCCGCGAGATTGGCGTGGAGACGGGCGGCTCCAACATCCAGTTCGGCATCCATCCGCAGGACGGCCGCATGGTCGTCATCGAGATGAACCCGCGCGTCTCGCGCTCCAGCGCGCTGGCGTCCAAGGCGACGGGCTATCCCATCGCGAAGGTCGCCGCGAAGCTGGCGCTGGGCTACACGCTGGACGAATTGCGCAACGACATCACCCGGGACACGCCGGCCTCCTTCGAGCCGACGCTGGACTACGTGGTGGTGAAGGTGCCGCGCTTCAACTTCGAGAAGTTCCCCAAGGCGGACCGCACGCTGACGACGAGCATGCGCTCGGTGGGCGAGGTGATGGCCATTGGCCGCACCTTCCCTGAGGCGTACATGAAGGCGCTGCGCTCCATGGAGTTGGGGCGCGTGGGCCTGGAGTCGCCGGAGCTGCCCACGGAGAAGGAGGAGCGGGAGAAGGTGCTGCGCGAGGGTCTGCGCGTGCCCCGGCCGGAGCGGCCGTGGTTCGTGTCGCAGGCGTTCCGCGAGGGCCTGACGGTGGAGCAGGTGCACCAGTTGTCGGCCATCGACCCGTGGTTCCTGCGCCACATCGAGGCGCTGGTGCACGAGGCGCAGATGCTGGCGGACCATGGCCGGTTGGATCAGCTCCCGGACGACGTGCTCCGGCAGGCGAAGTCGCACGGCTTCTCCGACAAGTACCTGGGCAACCTGCTGGGCTACCCGGAGGCGGAGGTGCGGGCGCATCGGCACGCGCGCGGCATCCGTCCGGTGTTCAAGCGGGTGGACACGTGCGCTGCGGAGTTCGAGGCGTACACGCCGTACCTGTACTCCACCTACGAGGAGGAGGACGAGGCGCCGCCCACGGACCGGCAGAAGGTGCTGATTCTTGGCAGCGGTCCCATCCGCATCGGGCAGGGCATCGAGTTCGACTACGCGTGCGTGCACGCGGCCTTCGCGCTGCGCGAGGCCGGGTACGAGACGGTGATGGTCAACTGCAACCCGGAGAC
>SECN01000763.1 GCA_004173515.1 Myxococcaceae bacterium
ACCAGCACCGACAGCGTGTACTTGCGCCCGGCCAGGATGAGCGTGCCCCGCTCCATCAGCGCCCGCCGCTTGGGCAGGTACAGGCTGGGCATGCTGATGAAGTTGTTGGCGAACACCAGCAGCCAGCGCTGGTACAGCACCAGCCGCTCCAGCTCCGCGATGACGTCCAGCGTGCCCTTGAGCGACAGGTCCTCGCGGCTCGCGGCCTCCAGCGCGTCCAGTTCCTCGTCCGACACCGTGGAGAGCGTGTCCGCCACCGCGTGCAGCGCGTGCGTGTCCCGCTTCGCCTGCCACGCGAGGATGGCTTCCGCCTTCGTGGACAGCTCCTTCCACGCGGTGTCCGTCAGCTTCACGCCGTCGCCCAGCAGCGGCGTCGCCACCTCCTGGTGGAAGGACTCCAGCCGCTCGTAGCCGGGCCCCCGGTACAGCCGGGCCCACACCAGCACGCCGGACGGATCCGGCGGCGCGATGGGCAGCTCGCCCGCGGCCTTCCCCATGGCGCCCAGGTCTCCCAGCGCCCCCTCCACCCGCTCCGCGCGCAGGCGCAGGCTGGCGGCGGCCTCCGGCTGCGCGGCGACGAGCCGGCACTGCACGAAGTAGCCGTCCAGCAGCGGCGCCACGTCGTGGACGCGCCGGGCCTGCTCCAGGCTCGTCGAGCCCCAGGTGAACACCGCGTCGCGTCCGGACAGGTGCGAAAGCAGCGCCGCCTTCTCCTCGCGGAAGCGCTTCACCAGCGCTGCGTCCACGCCCACCAGCCCCGCGCGGTTCGTCACCGCCGGGAAGGCCGCGATGATGGCCTGCGCCAGGGGCCGCAGCCGCTCCGGCAGCGACGTGGGCGCGATGATGCCGTCGCCGTTCGTGCCCGCGTCGCGCAGCGCCTTGTCGCTGGTGCGCAGCTGCTCCAGGGACAGGCGCGTGGTGTCCGGCGCGTGCAGCGTGCGCAGCACCAGCTCCGCCGCGCCCCGCAGGTTGTTGGCGGTGTCGGAGAGCGCGGACAGATCCAACACGTCGCTGCCCGCGTCCGCGCCCTTGGGGTCCTTCAGCCGCGCCGCCGTCCAATCCACCGCGGCGCGCAGCTCCTCCACCCGGATGCGGCCGTTGCCGTCCGCGTCCATCAGCGTGAGGAAGCGTGGGTCGCACGCGATGCCCTCCAGCGGGCACGCGAGCGCCATCCACTGCGTCGCGGGAATCCGCACCGCCTCGGTGAGCGTGTGGAAGTCGGGGATGTCGACCTGGAGGGAGCCGCCGTAGCGCCGATAGACGAGTTGTGCCATTCGGCGGGCAAGACACCACACCCGCCCCGACTGTGCACGCCTCAACCGCACCCGCGGGAGCGGAAGGCCTGGAGGCCTTCCACCCCCGGGTCAACGGCCACCGCTACGGCGAGGCGACGGCGCTGTACACGCCGGGGCTCTGCCCCTGGCCGATGATGTAGACGGCGCGAGCGTCGTCCTTGCCCGCGAAGTACGTGGGCACCTGCACGCCCTGGTCGAGCGTCTTCCGGGCCCCCGTCTTCACGTCATAGACGGCGACGTCGTAGGTGTCCGAGTCCATGCGCGCGTACGTCGCGAGGATGCGGGCCCCGTCGTTGGAGATCTTGTAGCTGAAGATGCCCTGCATCCACGTCTTCGCCTCGGCCTGCTTCTCACCCAGCTCCAGCGCCTTGAAGTCGCACGCGCGGCCGTTGCGGATGCAGTTGGTGCGGAACACCACCGCGCCGTTGTTCGGCGTGAAGCCATAGCCGAACACGCCCGGCTGCACCTTCTCCGCCTTCTCCTGGCCCAGCGCGTACAGCATCAGGTCCACGGAGAACACCGGCTTCACGAAGCGCGACAGGAAGGCCACGTAGCGGCTGTCCGAGCCCCACACGAAGTTGGGCACCCGGTCCCCCACGCGCTTGGGCGCGCCATCCGGCAGCGACGCCACGCTCATCGCGCCCGCGCGCGACGGCTGGTCGTACTTCTCCAGGAAGCCCACCGCCTTGGAGTCCGGCGCGAACGCCATCTCCTCCAC
>SECN01000281.1 GCA_004173515.1 Myxococcaceae bacterium
GCGGTGACGCTCGCCGGCTACACGTACTTCACGTCGTCGTTCACCTATGACTCCTGGGGCTGGACGACGGGGCCGCGCCACCTCACCGGCCTCGTGCCCTTCCTGCTGCTGCCCGCGGGCCTCGTGCTGGAGCGGCTGCGCGACGCCGGGCGGCCGTGGCGGTCCGGCATCGCGGCCATGCTGTGCGCGGCGTCCGTGCTCGTCACCGGACTGGCCACCTTCGTCAACTACATCCCCGACGACGTCTCCACCCCGGTGCTCGCGCTGACGCGGCCGCTCTTGCTGGACGGCTACCACGCGCCCAACGTGCTCGCCTTCCTGGGCCTGCCCACGGCGCTCGCGGGCGGCCTGCTGCTCGCGGCGCTCGTCGGCGTGGCCGCCACCGTCTTCCTCGCCCTGGGCCGCGACGCGACCGGCCGCCCCACCGCCCCCGAGGTCTGGGGCGCGGGGCTCGCGACGCTGGTGGTGCTGGTGGTCCTCCAGGCGGTGTTCACCCGGAACGACACGGCGGATCAGAACGCGGTGCGCTTCCTCGAGTCCGTCTGGTTGCAGCCCCCCGGCCGGTCGACGACGCCCTTCTGGCCTCGCGCGGGATCCTGAGCGCGCCGCTATACTGGCGTCCCCTTCGTTCGGGAGACGTGCATGACGACGCGGCTGTGCCTGCTGGTATCCACCCTGCTGCTGTGCGCCCCCGTGGCCCGGGCCGAGGACGCCGCGGAGCTCTGGGGCAAGAGCTGCAAGTCCTGCCACGGCCCGGACGGCCGCGCGCAGACGCGCATGGGGCAGAAGGAGGCCATCGTCGACATGAGTCAGGCCGCCTGGCAGAAGGCCGAAACGGACGCCGAGCTGCGCGAGGTCATCGCCAACGGCTCGTCCCACAACACGAAGATGAAGGCCTACAAGGACCGGCTCACCCCGGAGCAGATGGACGCACTGGTGCGATACATCCGCACCTTCAAGGCGAAGTGACGCGCGTCGTGAATAACCCCTGGCGTCCGTGCGTCATGGGAGTGGGAGAATCGGAGACACCCATGAAGACCCTCACTGTCGCCATCGTGTTCTGCCTGTCCATGGTCAGCCTCTTCGCCTCCGTGCGGGCCGACGCCAACGCCTTCCCCCGTCTGGAGCCGGGCATCTCCCAGCCGGTGTCCCTGATGCCCAAGGGCGGCGACGGCAAGGGCGGCGGCGACGACAAGGGCGGCAAGGGCGGCGGCGAGGAGGACGAGGAGGAGTACCGCCAGCAGCCCCGCGGCCTCTCCCAGAAGGCCGCCCTGGAGCTGGTGGATCCGGGCGTCCTGGACGACATGCTGCGCCTGCGTGCCGCGCTGCGCGGCGGCCAGCGCTAGCCGCACCGCACCGCCCGGAAAAGGGCGGTGGCCTCGCAAGGAATGGCGGGCTCGCAAACTTTGCGCAGCCGCCTGACGTCAAACGGCACCCCCCCGGCTCGCGCACACCCCTCATTCCGGCGGGTTGAGCGCCGGGCCCCACGGCACGGGGATTGCTCATCGTGGAACCCACGCTGCGCCTCCCCCAGGGCGCGCGAAGGAGTTCCTGATGGTTCCGCGCACCCGCTCCCACCTCCGTCAGCCGCGAGGCTTCACGCTCCTGCTCGCGCTGGGCGTGGTCGCCGTCGTGACGATGGCGGTGATGCTCAGCTTCAGCGTGGTGGGTCGCGAGGCCGACAGCCAGGCCGACACCCGCCGCCAGAAGCAGGCGTTCTTCGCCGCCGAGGCGGGCCTCGCGGAGGGCCGCGAGGCGGTGCGCATCCTCCTGGACAACAACCTCACGCCCACCCTCAACCTCAAGGACACGCTGGGCCGGGATCGCGTGGAGCTGCCGGGCATGGGCTCCGTCGCCTACCCCTGGTTCGAGCTGCTGCCGGGCGCCGGGGTGGACGGGTGGAACGACTACAGCATCACCACCGACACCCTGGACCCCGCCGAATACGCCGGCATCGATGACTACCCGGAGCAGAAGAACGTGCGCTACCGCGTCTTCGTCCGGGACGACGTGGACGACGACGACTTCGTCAGCGACGCCAACCGCCAGCTCTGGGTCATCGCCGTCGGAGAGGTCACCAACGCCAATGGCCGTCCGACCCGCTCCGTGGTGCAGGCGCTCGTGACCAACTCCAACACCGAATCCATCTTCACGCCCGGGTGCATCTCCAAGGGCTGCGGTCCGGACATGAACTACGACAACCCCACGGACATCGGCGCGCCCTCGACCGCGGTCATCACCCTTCCGTAATCCCGCCTTCCCACGAGCCCCCCATGAAACGCCTGACCCCCTTGTTGCTCCTGCTCCCGGCGCTCGCCAGCGCCCAGGACCGGGGCGAGCTGGCCTTCAACAAGGCCTGTGCGCAGTGCCACCGGGCCGAAGCCCCCACGGAAGCCCAGAAGCGGGTTCAGGGAGGCCGCGCGCCGGTGGGCCCCAGCATGGGCCAGGTGCTCCAGCAGAAGAACCTGGAGCAGATCAACACCTGGGTGAAGGCCCCCCACCGGATCAACCCCAAGACGAATTGCGATACGCGCCTGCTCCCGTCGGATGAACTCGGCGCGCTGATGAGCTTCCTGGCCACCGTGACGGTGCGGCCGGAGCCGCCGCGCAACATGGTCCTGAGGCAGGAGATGGAGCAGCAGGCGGCGGAGCGGACGCGGCGCAAGAAGGCCGAAGCCGAAGCGAAGGCCAAGCAGTCCCAGTCGACGAACCAGGGGAAGAAGTGATGCGGACGCTTTTCAAGAATGCCCTCGCGGCGCTGCTGGTGACGGGCTCCGCGCCGACCCTCGCCCAGGTGGCCTCGCCGCAACTGCTCTGCCAGGACGATCTGGCCAATGACAAGCAGGGCGAGTTCAAGATTGGCCCGGATGGCCTGACCGTCAGCAACAACACCATCGTGTTGCGCCCTGACAACCGCCTCCAGCTCAACACCAATCTCAAGAAGCTGGACTCGGAGAACATCTCCTTCCCGTTCGACCAGACCGTCACCATCGACTACGTGTACGAGTCCGCCGGCGCGTCGCACTCGCTCGGCTACATGTACATGGATGACGTGAAGGCCCGCGGCTACGCGGACGCCAACGGCAACCTCGTCGACAAGAACAACAACGGCATCCTCGACCTGCACGAGGCCCTCTACAACCTCACGCCGGACAACGACCCCGTCCTTCCCCAGACGTACATCGGGAAGCGGCCGCGGCGCTGTGACAAGACCTTCACGTCCGGAGGGTTCACGTACCAGCAGCCCGAACTGGCGATGACCGACGCCTGCAAGAACGCCTTCAGGACCGTCCCCGAGTTTCCGGGAGGCGAAATCGACGTCGCCGTCGACACCACGGACGCGCGTCCGGGGCGGACGGGCGGCGGTAACAACATCCTGGCGGACTGGGTCGGCACCCAGATGCCCCTGGGCGTGAACGGCGACGGCGACCCCGACTACGACGACCCCAAGGAGCTCTCGGGTGGGGACGCGTCCGACCAGGGCCTGTTCCCCCACATCCCCAACCTGCTGGAGCCGGCCGCGCCCGAGAACGGCAACCTGGGCATGGGCCGCATGGTCTTCCTGCTCGTGGACGACGACAGCGACAAGAATGTCTTCCGCAAGCTCGGCCCCCTCACGGACCAGTCCGACGACAACGACGGCGTCCCCGACTACAACGTCTCTGAGTACGACTTCCGGGGCCTGAAGCTGCCCAAGGACCCCACGGATCCGGACTGGGACAAGATCAACACCAAGGACCGCCGGGTGAACCTGGGGCTCGTCCAGGGTGGCAAGGAGATCATCTTCTTCGGCGTCGTCTATTACGACTCCCGTCACAACATCGACAACAACACGGTCGCGCCCTGCCTCAAGCGCAAGCCCTACAAGGGCATCCCGCTCGAGGACGGCAAGTGCCTGCTGCACCTGCGCACGTCCGTGTCCGTGTTCTTCTCCAAGGCCACCTGGAACCTGGACCAGAACTTCAAGCAGCCCGCGGACAACAAGGTGTCGGAGCGCAACATCGGCTGCGACTACTCCGACCAGTGCAACAGCCCCACCAGCGGCAAGGCCTGCGCCATCGACGGCACCAGCCCTGTCCAGAAGGCCTGTGGCTGGCTGGAGAAGGCCACGCTGCAGCGGCTGAACACGGCGGCGTACCAGAACCTGAGCATGCCCAAGGAGCGCGTGACGGTGATGCGTCCGGGCACGGAAGTCGGCAATCCGCAGCCGGCCATCGAC
Source organism: Myxococcaceae bacterium (assembly GCA_004173515.1). Taxonomy (GTDB): domain Bacteria; phylum Myxococcota; class Myxococcia; order Myxococcales; family Myxococcaceae; genus Corallococcus. The sequence goes on from SECN01000281.1 coordinate 4,220, forward strand.
AAGATGAACTACATGCCCCACGTCATCGTGGGCGCGCCCACCACGGACCCCTTCCGGTGGATCCTCGGCTTCGAGGACCTCAACGGCGGCGGTGACCGCGACTTCAACGACATCGTGTTCATTACGCGACGCCGGGCTCCCCGCCCAAGGACATCCGCATCCAGACCGTGGGCGAATCCAAGACCAAGTGCCCCACCAATGGGCAGCCCTGCTGGACCGAGGACGCCGTCGGGGCCTGTACGCCGCCCAGCGGTACCAAGCCCACCATCACCTATTCCATCGCGGTGGACTGCCGCGTCCTCGACGGGGCCGGCAAGTACCAGCCCAACGCCAATCCCACCTGGGTTCCGGTGGTCTTCCCCACGGGCGGCACGTACGCCGCCCAGGAAGTGGAGATCGACATCCTGGCGCTGGGCCTCACCGGTTCGCAGTTGTGCTGGAAGGTGGACATCAGCAGCCCGAGCGAGCTGTGCCGTCCCATCATCGACGACGTCGACATCGGCTACCAGGCCGTGCGCTCCGGCGCCTACGCGCGCTCCAGCCCCAGCACGCTGGGCAACGTCGCCATCTGGGGCGTGAACGAGACGCCGGGCCAGACGTGGGGTGACGGTTGGAGCGCCACCGAGGGCAGCCTCCCCGCCCCGGGCATCCGCGCCTACGACGCCGCCAAGGACTACACCATCCGAGGCCGCATGTACCTGCAGTCGCTCTACGACCCGGAGAAGACGGATGTGACCAATCCGAAGCTGCGCTGGGAGGCGGGCCGCGTGATGGCGCTGTCCATGACCCTTCCGGAGAACCGCAAGCTCATCACGATGTCGGACGCCGATGGCACGAACAAGGACGTCAAGAACAAGGGCGCGGCGCTGTTCGCCAACAACCTGTGCAACACGTACAGCGAGATCGACGGACGCTACCCCTACGACCTGAACCACGACGGCGTCTGCGACACCGCGACCGAACGTCAGTTCCTGGTGGACTGGCTGTACGGCTACGAGAACAAGGCCACCAACGTCCGCCGGCCGTGGCCCTTGGGAGGCATCAACCTGTCCACCGTGGCGGTGGCGGTCCCCCCGTATCAGGACAACTGGTACCAGTACGCGAAGCCGACCGAGCGGGAACTCTTCAAGAAGAACTTCATGAAGGACCTGGAGCTGCGAAAGACCGTGGCCTACGTGGGCACGATGACGGGTGCGCTGCACGCCTTCGACACGGGGGATTTCCGCAACGCACTGAATGACGGCTGCGTCAGCGAGCCCCAGCAGCGGGGTTTCTTCAAGCCGGATGGCTGTGGCACCGAGCTCGCCCCTGCCCCCCGCCAGTACGGCTCCGGCAAGGAAATCTTCTCCTACATGCCCGAACTCCTGCTGGGCCAGTACCGCAACCAGTACGTGCGCTTCCGCAACTCGGGCACCCTGGTGCGGCCCCAGATGGACGCGTCCCCCAGCATCGCCAACGTGGACCTGGGTGACCGCAACGACTGGAACGCCAGCATCAAGTACGACTGGAAGCCCGCGCCGACGGCCCAGAAGCAGCAGGGCGCCAAGACGGTGCTCGTCTCCGCGACGGGCAAGACCACGCCGGTGGTCTACGCGCTCGACATCACCAACCCCACGGACACCTGGTACCCGCTGCCCCTGTGGGAGTTCAACCTCCAGGATCTGACCATGGCGAGCACCTTCACCGCGGCGCAGTTGCTGGACAACACCGTGCTGCTGCCGGACAACATCGGCTCCCGTCATGCGCCCTCCGTGGTCCGGGCGTCCTGGGGTTCGGCGGATGCCAAGGACCGACGCTGGATCGCGGCGGTGGGCACCGACTACGAGCCGGGTGACAAGCGCGCGGGCGCGGTGTTCCTGCTCGACATGAAGACGGGCCAGCCGCTCGACTACGGCTCCACGCTGGGTGGCAAGTACGCGGGCGTCATCACCTTCGAGAAGGGCTCGGGCATCGCGGCCGAGTCCGCGATGCTGGACCTGGACCAGGATGGGACGTACGACGTCATGTACGTGCCCACCACGTCCGGCAGCGTCTGGCGCGTCAACCTGAAGAACGTGAGCACCAGCCGGAAGCTGGGCGACAAGGTGCAGAAGTGCATGGTGGCACGCGCGTCCACGGCCCTGCTGGGCAACGCCAACGCCAACCAGACCAAGCTGGAGCTGCAGCAGCTCTACTCCAATCTGGCCGTGAAGCTCGTCCGCACGGAGAACGGCGCGGTGGTGCGCTTCTACTTCGGCACGGGTGACAACCCGGACCAGTACACGGACGGCTACGTCGAGCCGAACCCCGGGCCGCCCACGTACCAGTACCACCTGCTGGCGTTCGAGGATCCGAACCCCGCGGGCGACAAGCCGTGCGCGCAGTTGGAGCCCCTGTGGGTGCAGAAGATGGGCGCGGGCGAGAAGCTCTGGGGTGGTGTGGCCCTCAGCGCGGACAACGTCTACGCGGCGACCGCCGCCGGCAAGGCCGCGGACATCTGCAACCTGAGCACCACGCAGAACGGCGCCTCGTACACCGCCAACCAGCAGACGGGCGTGATGCCGACGCCCACCGAGCTGGAAGGACACGCCATCTCCGCGCCGGTGGTCCACGACGAGCACCTCTTCGTGCTCACGGCGACGGGCAAGATGAAGGTCATGGGCGGACAGAAGTGGAACAACAAGGCAGGGGCCAGCGGAGTGCCCAAGTCGCAGATCATGCTCTGGGAGCCGCTGCCCGACGGGAGACTGCCGCAATGATGCAGCGCGCTTCACGGGGTGTAACCCTGCTGGAAGTCATGGCCACCATGGCCGTCATGCTCCTGGGCGTGGCGGCGGCGATGACCGTGGTGAGCCAGACGAGCTTCGCCAACCGGCGGACGCTGACCGCCAGCCAGGCGCAGATCATCGCGGAGCGGACCCTGGAGAACATCCTGACGACGGGCTGCCAGGGCATGGTGAAGTGCGGTGAAGTGGCCAACGAGTCCTTCCAGGTCTACCAGACGTCGGAAGGGCTGCTGCGCGACACACCTCCCGCGGACCCCAAAGTCCTGGCGCGGCAGTACACGGTCGACGTGGACGTGGACAACGCGATGGCCCCCCTCACCGCGGAAGGTGGCAAGTGGGGCAATCCCCCCCTCAACCGTCCGCTGGTGGGCGCCACGACGGGCAACCTCGTGAACGTGCGGGTGTCCGTGAGCTGGGAAGAGCCGGGCGTCCGTTCCGGCCGGCAGGCCGTGGTCCTCCAGACGCGGATGGCGCAATGAGTTCCTCGGCCATGCAGCGGCGGGGCTTCACGCTCCTGGAGGTGATGATCGCCAGCGCCCTGGGGGTCATCGTGCTGACCACCGGGCTGGTGGTGGGCACGCAGATGCAGAAGCGCGCCCTCTTCGAAGAGCAGACGATGATGGCGCAGGTCACGGGCCGGGCGGTGAAGGAGCTGTTCACCACCGACCTGGCGCGAGCGGGCACGGGCATGGGCAACACGCCCATCTCCTTCAACACCGACGACGAACGCTCGGCCATCACGGTCTGGCACAAGCCCGATCTGCAGTCGGGTGCTGGCACCACCCTGAGCCCGGATGCCGACTTCCAGGCGGCGCCCACGGAGGCCCTGAAGTCGGATGCCCTCCAGCTCTACTGGGGAGAGACGAGCGGGATGCTCACCCTGGCGGAATGTGCTCCCCCGGACGCGCTCAGCTACCGCACCAGCGATGGGAACAGCTTCTGCACCACCAAGAACCCCTCCCATGGCCTGGAGGATCCCCTCCAGCCGACGCTCGCCGTGCTGGTCAGTGGCGGGAACAAGATGGCCTGCCCCGTCCGGGTCAGCACCATCACGGACGGGAGTCCCGGCAAGCTGACCATCCACCCGCCGAACCTCGAGGTCCCAAGGTCCCCCACCTGTGACGCGCTCGTGGACTCCAGTTTCTGGAAGCCCTCCGGCTCCGGGAAGACCGACGTGGAGAACTGGCTGGCGCTGCGGCTGGGGGGCGCGGCCTACCGGGTGAACTGGAAGAACAACATTCCCACGCTGGAGTATCAGGCGCCCGGGCAGGCGGCCTGGTCCGTGGTGAGCCGCGACGTGGAGCAGATGATCGTGCGCGAGGGAATCATCGACCTTGAGAACCCCAAGAACGCCCTGACCTGGTACCCCGACGCGCCTCCCCTGGGCGTGGTGCGTCCGCCCATCTCCGAATGCACGGTGGCGGATTTCAACGCGGGCCCCTGCAAGATCGACCTGAAGGGGCACGACGGTGTGGACCTCGCGAGTCCCGCCAACGACCCGGAGCTGCGCAAGCGCATGCGTCAGCGGCTCCGCGAGCTGGAGGTGACGCTGGTCATCCGCACCCGCCGCATCAACCAGGATGCGGTCCTCGGGGGACAGGATGAAGAGGGACACGACCGGGATGGCTACAAGCGCCGTCGGTTCACCTTCCGGATCCTCGCGCGCAACTTCGCGGCGGTGGGCATGCTGCGCAAGGTCGTCAAGGACGAGGATGTGGTGACGCCATGAAGTCGTTCAAGGGCATGACGTTGCTGGAGATGATGACGGCCGTGGCGGTGATCGGCGTGCTCATCACCCTGGCGGTGGCGGGGACGCAGGGCCGCATCGACAGTCAGCGGGAGAGCACGGCCACGCGCGAGCTGTGGTCCACCGCCCTGCGGGCGCGCCAGTTGTCCATCAGCACCAACCAGCCGGTGCGCATCGTGGTGGATCCGGACGTCGAGCAGCAGGACGGCAGGCGCTACAACGTGGCCCGCTGGGAGCGGCTGAAGTGCGGGGACGACCTCGGCAACCCGGACGAGTGGACGGTGGACAAGTGTCCCAGCCCGGCCTGCGTGAACAAGACGTGCCGTGCCGACTCCAACTGCTGCAGTGAAACGGGACCGGACATCGTCATCCCGGCCACCATGAGCGCCGCGGACATCAACAACCTGTGCTTCCTGCCGGGCTCCGGCCGGCCGGTGTTCAACCGGATGGACTGCCTGCAGGGGTCGCTCGGCTCGCCCTCGGACATCGCCGCCGCGGCGCCCGCGGACGACTCCATCCTCTTCCGCTTCACCTCCGCCCGCCCCAAGAGCGTGCTGATGGTGGAGCCGCTGACGGGGCTGTCCAGCGTGATGGACTGCGACTCGGTGGCCGCGACCACCACCGACGCGACCCGCCGGGACGAGCGGTTGGCGGCGGCCTGCACCAAGCTCTGAGCCCCGGGTGACGTGCCGCTCCATGTCCGGGACCCGCCAGGTCCCGGACGTGGGGTGCGCCTCCCCGGTCAGCGGCCGTCCTGTTTCACGGCCCCATGACAGGCGTTCAGCATCCAGCGTTGATTTGGGGCAGGCGGCACCCTAATTAGCCACGAGGGCCCCAACCCCGGGCCCACGCATGGACACCTCCCTTCCTCCCAAGTCCGATGGCTCGCCGTGGCCCGGTGGCGCTCCTCCCTCCTCCGGTGATGCCTTCGCCCGGCTGCTGTCCTCCCTCCACGTCGGACGCCGCACGCGCACGCAGGGGGTGAAGGGCGCGGCGCGCGGGCACCTGCTCGCCCGCCTGCACCGCTCGCTCAAGGCCCCGCTGGTGTGCGTGGCCGTGGATGAGGAGTCAGCGGACGCGCTCGCGCACGACCTGGCCTTCTTCCTGGGGGGCACGGGCAGCCTGCTGGAGCCTCGCGTGCTGCGCCTGCCCGCGGATGAAGTGCTGCCGTACGACGAGCTGTCCCCGGAGGCGGGCCCCATCACGGAGCGGCTGGGCGCGCTGTTCCACCTGGCGCGCGGCACACCCTTCCCCGCGCTGGTGCTGTCCGTGCGCGCGCTGCACCGCCGCGTGCTGCCGCTGGCGGTGATGGGCCAGTTGGCCCAGCGCGTGGAGGTGGGCCAGGACTTCGACCGCGACACGCTGGCGCGGAAGCTGTCGCTCATGGGCTACCAGAACAGCCCGCTGGTGGAGGACAAGGGCACCTTCAGCGTGCGAGGCGGCCTGCTGGACGTGTTCAGCCCGCTGTACGAGCGCCCGGTGCGCCTGGAGTTCTTCGGGGACACCATTGAATCCATCCGCGTCTTCGACCCGGAGTCGCAGCGCACGGTGGACGCGCTCAAGACCGTGGACCTGGTGCCCGCGCGCGAGCTGCTGCTCACCGACGACACGCGCCCGCGCGCCGAGGCCGCCGCCCGCGCCGTCGCGGACCGCATCAACCTGCCCACCATCAAGCTGCGCGAGCGGCTGGAGGCCCTGCGCGAGGGCCTGCCCGGCTTCGGCCTGGAGGGCCTGCTGCCCGGCTTCTTCGAGGGCGGGCTCGTCACGGTGTTCGACTACCTGCGCGCCTGGGCCCCGGAGCCCGTCGTCTACCTGGACGACCCGGTGGGATTGGATCGCGCCCTGGACGAGCTGTGGGGCGAGCTGGCGCGGGGCGTGGCGGAGGCCGACGCGCGGCAGGACCTGACCTATCCTCCCGAACATCACTTCCTGTCGCGCGAGGACGTGGCCGCGAAGCTCCAGGCCCTGCGCGTGGTGGAGGGCGGAGGCCTGTCGCTCACGCAGACGGATGTGCCCGTCGCCTTCACCTTCGGCACCACACAGGACCTGCGCGAGGCCATCCTCGCGCACCACGGCGAGGAGGGCGCGCTCACCCCGCTGGTGGAGCGGCTCCAGCGCTGGCGCGACACCGGCGTGGCGTGCGCCGTGGCGTGCGGCACGCTGAGCCAGGCGGACCGGCTCAAGCGGCTGCTGTTGGACCGGTCGGTGATGGTGAAGCTGCACACCGAGCCCCTGGAAGACCCCGCGAAGCTCTACGAGCCCGCGGTGTGGGCACACCTGTTCACCGGCGAGGTGAGCCACGGCTTCGTGGACACCGAGGGCCGGCTGGCGGTGCTCGCGGACGAGGAGATCTTCGGCGTCCGTTCGCGGCGCCGCGTGAAGCGCAGCAAGAAGCTGGATGCGTTCGCCGCGGGCTTCAAGGACCTGAAGGAAGGCGACCTCATCGTCCACACCGACTTCGGCATCGGCCGCTACGCGGGCCTGACGAAGATGGAGGTGCAGGGCGTTCCAGGGGACTTCCTCGTCCTGGAGTACGCGGGGCGCGATAAAATCTACCTGCCGGTGGGCCGCATGCGGCTCATCCAGAAGTTCACGGGTGGCGACCCGGAGACGGTCCAGCTCGACAAGCTGGGCACGACGAGCTGGGAGAAGACGAAGAAGCGCGTCAAGGAACAGCTGCTCAAGATGGCGGCGGAGCTGTTGCAGATGGCCGCCGCGCGCAAGGCGCACCCCGGCTACGCGTTCCAGCCGCCCGACCGCTACTACGCCCAGTTCGAGGCGGACTTCGAGTTCGAGGAGACACCCGACCAGGCGAAGGCCATCGAGGACGTGCTCGCGGACATGCAGAAGGCGCAGCCGATGGACCGGCTCGTCTGCGGCGACGTGGGCTACGGCAAGACGGAGGTGGCGATGCGCGCCGCCTTCAAGGCCACGTTGGACCGCAAGCAGGTGGCGGTGCTGGTGCCCACCACGGTGCTGGCGCAGCAGCACTTCCACTCGTTCAAGAAGCGCTTCAAGGACTACCCCGTCACGGTGGAGGTGATTTCAGGCATCCGCAAGCCGCCGGAGGTGCGCGACATCCTCAAGCGCGCCAAGGAGGGCCGGGTCGACATCGTCATCGGCACGCACAAGCTGCTGGCGGGCGAGGTCGCCTTCAAGGACCTGGGGCTGCTCGTGGTGGACGAGGAGCAGCGCTTCGGCGTGAAGCAGAAGGAGGCCCTCAAGCGGCTGCGCACGCAGGTGGACGTGCTGACGCTGACGGCCACGCCCATCCCCCGCACGCTGCACATGAGCATGTCGGGCGTGCGCGACATGAGCATCATCGCGACGCCGCCGCAGGACCGGCGGGCCATCCGCACCTTCGTGATGAAGTACGACGAGGGCCTCATCAAGGAGGCCGTGGAGCGGGAGATCGCCCGGGGCGGACAGGTCTTCTTCGTGCACAACCGCGTGGAGTCGCTGGCCTCCATGGAGCGCGACCTGCGCAAGCTGATGCCGAACGTCAGCATCGGCGTGGCGCACGGTCAGATGGCGGAGGGGCAGTTGGAGAAGGTGATGCTGGCCTTCACCGAGCACAAGTACCAGGTGCTCCTGTGCACCAGCATCATCGAGAGCGGCATCGACATCTCCAGCGCCAACACGATGATCGTCGACCGCGCGGATCAATTCGGCCTCGCGCAGCTCTACCAGCTGCGCGGTCGCGTGGGCCGCAGCAAGGAGCGCGCGTACGCGTACCTGCTGGTGCCCACGCGCCGTCCGGTGACGAAGGACGCGCAGCGCCGGCTGGAGGTGCTCCAGAACTTCACGGAGCTGGGCGCGGGCTTCTCCATCGCCAGCCACGACCTGGAGATCCGCGGCGCGGGCAACCTGCTGGGCGAGAAGCAGTCGGGCGCCATCGCCGAAATCGGCTTCGACCTGTACGCACAGCTGATGGAGGAGGCGGTGGCGGAGCTTCAGGGCCAGCCGCCCAAGGTGCACGTGGAGCCGGACATCAACCTGCCCATGCCGGCGCTCATCCCCGACGACTACGTGGCGGACGTGCACCAGCGGCTGGTGTTCTACAAGCGCTTCAGCCAGGCCGGGCACCCGGACGAGGTCACCGACCTGCGCGCGGAGCTGGTGGACCGCTACGGTGAGGCCCCCGACGAGGTGGACGCCCTCTCCGAGGTCACGCTCCTGAAGATCGACATGCGCGAGCTGCGGCTGCGCGCGCTGGAGGGCGGCCCCCACCGCCTGTCGATGGCGCTGGGCGCGGACGCGCTGCTGGACGGCGCGAAGGTGGCCGCCCTGGTGCAGCGCTCCAAGGGCTTCTACCGGCTCACCCCGGACATGAAGCTCATCGCCCGGCTGCCCGCCGAGGCGAAGGGGCACGCGATGCTGGCCGAGGCGCACAAGATGCTGCGCGACCTGGGCACCTGCGCGCTGCCCCGTCACTGACGCTTCAAGAACTGACGCAGAAGCGGGCCACCGCTCGCGTCAGGGCGTCCTCGCAGCGCACCAGGTCCTGCATGGGGACGAACTCCCCCGTCTGGTGCGCGACGCGGATGTCGCCGGGCCCGAACACCACGGCCTCCGCGCCCAGCTCCGTGAGCTGCGGGGCCTCCGTGCCGAAGGACACCGTTTCGGACGCGTTGCCGCTGACCTCCTCCAGGAAGCGCACCACGTCCGCGTCGCCCGGATGTGCTCCAGCATCTCCGGGACGCGCTCGGTGGACTGGCCGGGGATGGGGCGCCACTCCACGGTGAAGCGGCAGGAGCCGGGCAGGACGTTCTTCGCCTTGCCTCCCTGGATGAGGCCCACGTTCACCGTGGTGAAGGGCGGCTGGAAGCCCTCGTCGCGGTCCTCGCGCAGCACGGTGTTCGCCAGCGTCTCCAGCCGTTGCAGGAAGCGGCCGGCCCGGAAGATGGCGGACGCACCCAGCTCCGGGTAGGCGCTGTGGCCTTCCTTGCCCAGCACCTCCACCTCCGCCAGGCAGTAGCCCTTGTTGGCGCGCACCGGGATGAGGCGCGTGGGCTCGCCGACGATGGCGTGGCGCGCGCGGCCCAGGCCCGCGGACACCAGCTTCTTCGCGCCCACGAGGCCCACCTCTTCATCCGCGGTGAGGATGACGAGCAGCGGGGAGCCCAGCGCGGGCAGGTCCTTGCGCGTGGCCGCGTGCAGCGCGCAGGCGATGAAGCCCTTCGTGTCGCAGGCGCCTCGGCCGTACAGCTTGCCGTCGCGCTCGGTGAGGCGCAGCGCGTCCGCCCAGGCCGTGTCGTAGGGCACGCAGTCGGAGTGGCCCACCAGCGCCAGCGCCGCGCGGTCCGCGTCGCCCTTGCGCGCGACCAGGTTCACCTTCGCCACGCCCGCGTCGTCCGTGTATTGCTGACGCTCGGCGGTGAAGCCCGCCGCCTCCAGCCGCGTCTGGGCGTAGTCGATGAGGGGCGCGTTGGGACGCGAGGACGTGGTGTCCAGCGCCACCAGTTCCGCCAGGGTGGCCCGCAGCGCGGGCAGCGTGTCGCTCATGGGA
>SECN01000282.1 GCA_004173515.1 Myxococcaceae bacterium
GGCGACGTGCGCGACCCGGAGACGGGCCTGGGCATCGGCACCATGGTGTACGGCGACTTCTCCATCCGCGTGACGGAGCCGGAGAAGCTGGTGGTGGGCCTGGTCGGCATGGGCCGCGCGAGCAACGAGGAGTTCCTGGGCTGGTTCAAGGGCCAGGTCCTCAAGGTGACGCGCGACCGCACCGCCGAGATGCTGGTGAAGAAGAAGTGGCCGCTGCTCGACGTGACGAGCGGCGCCTACCTGGAAGAGATGGAGGTGGAGATCCTCGCCGGCCTGAAGCCGCACGTGGACAGCTACGGCCTCACCATCGTCCGGATGGGCAACTTCCACGTCAGCATCAAGCCCGAGGACGAGGCGACGCTGAAGAAGCTGTCCAAGGACGTGGCGTACTCGCGGCTGGCGGGCGGCTTCCAGCAGTACGCGCAGGGCCAGGCGATGCTCGGCGCGTCCGAGGGCATGGCCAAGGGCGGTGGCGGAGCCGACGGTGCCCTGCAGGGCATGGGGATGGGCATGGGCTTCGGCATGGCCCAGCAGTTCGCCAACCAGCAGCAGCAGCGGCCCCCGCAGCCCACGGAGGCGGCGGCGCCCGCGGGCGACACGCGCAGCCCGGCGCAGCGGCTCAAGGAGATCAAGGAGCTGAAGGACGCGGGCGTGCTCTCCGATGAGGAGTACGCCGCCAAGCGCACGGAGCTGATGAAGCTGCTGTAGTCCCGCCGCTTCGGTGGCACCCGAGGGCCCTGTCTCCCACGTGGAGGCGGGGCCTTCGACGCGTTCAGGGGGCGGGCGTGACAGGGGCGGCGAGGCGCAGGTGTTCGTGCAGCGTCTCCGCGCGCAGGTAGAGGAACTGCACGTCGCCGAAGGCCAGCGTGGCGCCGTCGTGGAGCATCACCTGGGCCTTGTAGCCCAGGGGGGCGCCGTTGATGAACGTGCCGTTCATGGACTGGGCGTCGCGCACGGCGAAGTCCCCGGAGGCCGCGCTCCAGCGCAGGGTGGCGTGGTGCTGGGAGACGGAGAGCTCCGGCACGATGAGGTCCGCGTCGGAGCGGCCCACGGTGAACTCCTCGCCGTCCTGGTTCGGCTGGAGGAAGTGCACCTCCAGGTTGTCGAAGTCGCGCAGCATCGCGAGCAGCCGCTCCGCCATGCGGGAGCGGTGCGCCATGCCCACCGTGCGCCCGCCCATGGCGTTGGGCGTCGGGTCGCGGAAGGCGGCCTCCACGGGCTGCTGGATGAGGGCCACGGAACCGGAAGCGGCCCGGAACGACTCCAGCGAAGCCTCCGCGAAGGGACGAAGCTGATTCACGGACACCATGGCCCGGAACCCTACGTGCTGACAGCGGGGACGGGAAGTGCCGTCCAGTGCCAGCCCCGAAGGGCGGTGTTGCCCGCGCGGCCCAAGCCCTGGACGCGGACGTCCCGGATGGATTTTTGTCGGCTGTCTTGAGCGCGGGATGCCGCGCCTGCACCGTCGCCTACGACGGCACCGGCGCGGACGTGGAGGACGGCTTCACGTGGGGCGTCGCGGACGGCTTCACGGCGGGCGGAGGCTGCGGGGGCGTGTCGTCCAGCCGACGCAGGTCCAGCTTCATGGGCACCTGGAGCGTGGTGCTCAGCCGCAGCAGCAGCACATCCGGCGCGAGCCCGTTCTCTCCAATGGCTTCCGTGACTTCGCGCGCGGAGGGCGCGGTGCCCCGGGCCCAGAGTTCCTTGAGGAACGCGCCCGCCTCCGGTGCGTGCCACCACGCGGGCCCGAAGCGCGCCTTCAACTGCCCCTGCAACTGGCCCGCGAGGAACCACGCCCGGAAGCTGTCGGCGGACTGGTAGAAGTCCTCCTGTTCCACGAGGTAGCGCTCCACGTCGTCCTCCGTCATGGGCATGGCACCCGCTCGCGCCATCAGCGCGCGGTACAGCTCGCGCGGATCCACCTCCACGCGCCGGTGCAGCTCCAACTGGTAGAGCAGCCGGCCTGCCGCGTGACGGATGAGGTACAGCTTGTGCGCGCTGGAGGCCGCCAGGTACTGGGCGCGCTTGTCGTTGTCGCCCAGCACGCCCGCGTGCTCCTCCAGCCACACCGGATCCTCCAGCAGGTCCTCGAAGAGCGCCGAGTACGCCTCGCCCACCGTGGGGTTGCCCAGCCGCGCCAGCTCGAAGCGGGGCTCCTGCGTGAAGGCCACGTGCAGCAGGTGCCCCACCTCGTGCAGCACGCGGCCCTGGTGCAGCACGCCCGTGCCGGGCTTGAACGACAGCCGCACGTCGGAGGGCACGCGCACCGCCATCGCCAGGGGGCGCGGGTTCTTGCGGGGCAGATCGCGCGCGTCCACCTTCACGTTGGGCAGCGCGGCCAGGTCGATGCCCAGCCCCGCCACCGTGGCCTGGGCCTTGGCCAGCGACTCGCCCTTGGGGAACGCGTCCTCCACCTCGCGCGAGCGGAACAGGCGCGGGATGTCCGCGCGGGTAATCTGGGCGAACGGCAGCCCCAGCTCGCGCTGGGAGAGCCGCTCCATCACCAGCTTGTACGGCTCCTGGGTGGCCTGGAGGACCTCCTCGGCCAGTTGGGACAGCCGCTCCAGGTCCGCCTGGCGCAGCTCGCTGCCGAAGGCCTCGTAGGACTCGAAGCCCATCTGCTTCACCAGCTCCTCGGTGCGCTCCGCCTTGCGGTACAGCGTCTGGTTGAGGCGCGTGAGCGCGGGCGTGGCCGCCGTGTAGAGCGCCTTGCGCTTCGCGGCGCTCTTCTCGTTGGCGAGCAGCCGCTCCATGTCGCGGTAGCGCACCTCGCGCCCGTCCACGCTCAGCCGCAGCGCGGCCTCCAGGTTGGCGGAGGCGTCGTTGTACTCGGCCAGCTCGCGCGCCAGGAACTCGCCGGCGAAGTGGCCGTGCAGCGCGGTGAGGGCGCGCAATTCGCGCGGGTCCTGGGTGAGATGCCGCAGCCGGTCGATGCGCCGGAGGTTCTCCAGGCTGAAGAGGACCTCCTTGCCGGAGTACGTCGCCGCGATGTCCGCGACCTTGCCTTCGGTCCAGAAGTCCCACACCAGCCGGTGCTGCTCTTCGAGGAGGAGGGCCGCCTCCGTGGCCAGGGCGTTCACCTCCTGGGTCAGTTGTTGCTCCTCACTCAGAGGGGGGACCGGCGCCGGGGGCGGCGCCTTGTGGCAGGCGGCCAGCAGACACAGGGCGGCGGCGAGGAGGGCGGGAATCCTTGGGGACATGAGGCCGCCCATGTTACTTCCGACCTGCCGATGCCCAACGTAAACCCATGGCGGGCGGCCCGGGGACGCCAGGGCCTGTATTCCGCCCTGCGCCAGTTCTTCGCCGGCCAGGGATACCTGGAAGTCGAAACGCCCCTGCTCGTGCCCACGCCCGGCATGGAGCCGTACATCACCGCCTTCGAGGCCCCCTTCGTCCCCGAAACGGACCTGGGCCGGGCCCGCACCCTGTACCTGCACACCAGCCCCGAATACGCGATGAAGCGCCTGCTCGCCGAGGGGGCCGGGCCGCTGTTCCAGATCTGCAAGGTGTTCCGCAACGGCGAAGTGTCCCAGACGCACAACCCGGAGTTCACGCTGCTGGAGTTCTACCGGCCGCACGCGGACTACCACGCCATCATGGACGACCTGGAGGGCGCGCTGGTCGCGGCCGGTGCAGCCGCTGCCAAGGCGGGTGAAGGGGCTCCGGGCGCGGATCCGTCGTTCTTCACGCGCACCCCGTATGAGCGGGTGACGGTGCGGGACGCCGTGCTCAGGGCCACGGGTGTGGACATCCGGAAGCACGCGGATGGCCCTTCGCTCAAGCGCGCGGTGGAGGCGGCGGGCGTGCGCACCGGGGACTCGGAGTCCTTCGACGACGTCTTCTTCCACCTGTTCCTGCAGAAGGTGGAGACGGGGCTGGGGCACGAGCGGCCCACCTTCCTCATCGAGTACCCGGCCTCCATGGCGGCCCTGTCCCGTCTCAAGCCCGGCGATGGCACGGTGGCGGAGCGGGTGGAGTTGTACGCGAAGGGGCTGGAGCTGGCGAACGGCTTCTCCGAGCTGACGGACGCGGTGGAGCAGCGCGCGCGGCTCTTGGAGGAGCAGGACCTGCGACGGCGGCTGGGCCGCGCCGTGTATCCGCTGGACGAGCGCTTCCTCGAAGCGGTGGGGCGCATGCCGCCCGCGGCGGGCATCGCCGTGGGACTCGACCGTATCCTCATGCTGCTGCTCGGGGTCCAGCGCATCGAGGATGTCCTCTTGTTCCCCGCACACGGGTTCGTCTGATGCGCAAGCTGCTCCAGACGGTGTTCGCCGGCACGGCCGCGGTGGGGCTCACGGGCGCGGCGTCGGCGACGGTGTCGGTGCTGTCCGGGTTCAACCCGCTGGCCGCGGATCAGGTGCTGCGCGCCTGGGGCCGCTCGTCGCTGGCGGCGGCGGGCGTGCAGCATGAGGCGTACGGGCTGGAGCACATCCCGGAGGACGGCAACGTCGTCTTCGTGTGCAACCACCAGTCGCACTTCGACGCGATGGTGAACTTCGCGCACATCCGCAAGCACACGCGCTACGTGGCCAAGGCGGAGCTGTTCAAGATTCCGGTGTTCGGCCGGGCCATGCGGCGCGCGGGCAACATCCCCGTGCAGCGCACCGGCGGGGCGGATGACAAGGCGCGGCTGTCGGAGGCGGTGACGGCCGTGCGCGAGCGGGTGAGCGTGCTGTTCTTCGCGGAGGGCACGCGCAGCCCGGATGGGGAGTTGAAGCCGTTCAAGAAGGGCGCCGCCACGCTGGCCATCCAGGCGCAGGTGCCCGTCGTACCGATGGCGCTCTCAGGGACGCGGCTCATCCTCCCCAAGGGAGGCCGAGCGGTCCGCTGGGGACAGCGGGTGGCGTTGGTGGTGGGCAGGCCCGTGCCCACGCAGGGACTGACGCTGGATGACCGTGACACCCTCACGCGACGCCTGGAAGAGGCGGTCGCCGGGCTCTATGCCGAGGCGCGAGAGCGCTCGGGAGACATGCCATGAAGAAGTCGAACCAGATCACGTTCCAGAGCCACCCCTGGCACGGCATCTCGCCGGGTCCGGAGTCTCCTGAAGTCGTCAACGCGTACATCGAGATCGTCCCCACGGACGCGGTGAAGTACGAGCTGGACAAGGAGTCCGGCATCCTCAAGGTGGACCGCCCCCAGCGCTTCAGCAGCCAGTGCCCCACGCTCTACGGGTTCATCCCGCAGACGTACTGCGGCGACCAGGTGGCGAAGCGCTGCGCGGAGCGCACCGGCTTCAAGGACATCCACGGCGACGGGGACCCCATGGACATCTGCGTGCTGACGGAGAAGGTCGTCTCCAACGGCAACCTGCTGGTGCACGCCGTCCCCATCGGCGGCTTCCGGATGGTCGACGGCAACGAAGCCGACGACAAGATCATCGCGGTGCTGGAGTCGGACCTGGTGTACGGCGAGCTCCAGTACATCGCGCAGCTGCCGCGCCCGCTGCTGGACCGCCTCAAGCACTACTTCCTCACCTACAAGCAGATCCCCGGTGAGGGAAAGCGCAGCGTGGAGATCGCGGAGGTCTACGACCGGCCGGAGGCGCTGGAGGTCATCCGCCGCAGCATGCGCGACTACGACAAGCTCTTCACGGAGCCGGCGCCGTCGAAGCCCTCGCGCAAGGCCGCGCCCGCGCCCGCGCCCCGCCGCAAGAGCGCGGCCGGCAAGAGCCCGGCGAAGGCTCCGGGCCGCGGCACGTCGGGCAAGGGCTCCCGGTAGTTGGAGCTCCCCTGCCCGGGGTTGCGCGGAAGGGTGTGGCAAGGCCCCCCTTTCCGCGCGGCCTCAGGGGCTCAGGAGCGGCGCGCGCGCTTCGGCGCCGCGGCGGGGGCGCGCTTGCCCCGGGCCGGCGTCGCGGCCTTGCGGGAGGCGACGGCCTTGGCCTTCTTGGCGGCGGCGGGCACCTTCTTCGCGACCTTCTTGGCCACGGACTTCACGCGCGCGGCGGCCTTCTTGGCGGCGGACTTCACCTGGGCCACGACCTTCTTGGCGGCCTTCTTCACCGGGGCCGCGGCCTTGCGCGTGGCGGCTCCCGCGCGAGCGGTGCGGCTGGCGACACGCTGGACGGCGGCGGCGGGCTTGGACGGCCTGGCAGGCTTCGACGCGGGGCCGGGCACCACGGTGCCGCGCTCGGGCAACTGGCTCACGAGCTTCTTGGGCGCGATGGCGCGGTAGCTCTCGTCGATCCACGCCTTGATGACGGGCACCGGGACCTGCGAGGCGTCCTCGAAGTTGGCGGTCACCCAGCCGCTCTTGCCCAGGCCGTACTCGGTGGGCTCGGTGAAGGGCAGGGTGAGCGCGGCGTCCTTGGAGTCCGGCAGCTTGGCGGAGAACTTCAGCTTCTCTCCCGTCACGGCCATGAAGAGGAAGGTCTTGTCGTTGACCTTCATCGCGCGGTGGCCCCAGGGCATGTCCTCGTGGGCGCCGGGGTAGCTCAGCGCATGTTCGCGCAGTACCGCTTCGACCTTCTGCGTCTCGTTCTCTGCGGGCATGGGCACCTTGGCTTCGTTGTGGGTCCGGACAGCTTACCCGGACCGGTCGCGTGGGGCGTATTCCCAGATGTGTCGGTTCATGAAGAGGCGGGTGACAGGACACCCGTGGCTCGCCCCCCGAGCCTCTTCACCCCGCATCCTTCCGGACGCGAGGCATTAGGTAACGGGTGGGCGTGACGCATAGTCTTTGGGTCAACAAGGAGCCCTGCCTCAATGTCTCAGTCGCTGCTCGCCACGGATGGCTACAAGTTCAGCATGGCGGAGGCCGGCTGGCCCCTGCGGAAGGAGACCTTCTACTACTCGCACCGCAAGGGCGGGCCGCAGGTGATGCCGCTGGACCTGGAGGCGTACGTGCGCCGCCTGCTGCCCGTGCCCCGGCCGGAGGACTACGCCTTCCTCGCCCAGCACGACTACGAGATGGGCGTGGGCTTCAAGGCGGCCATCCTGCGCACGGACCGCTTCACCGTGCGCGCCGTCCCCCGGGGCGCCGTCTTCCTGCCGCGCGAGCCCATCCTCACGCTCACCGGCCCCTCCGCCCTGGTGTCGTGGCTGGAGCCGCTGCTGCTCCAGCTCAACTACCGCATCCAGGTGGCCACCCAGGCGTTGCAGGACCCGGAGGCGCTCTCGCGCTCACTGACGACGGTGACGTGCGAGGAGGAGAAGCGCATCGCGCTGGAGACGCTGGACCAGGTGGGCGTGAAGCCCTTCCCCATCCGGGTGGACACGGAGGGCTACCTCCAACGCGTGCGGGCGCAGGTGAAGGAGCTGGTGGACCTGGTGGAGGACCCGGCCCGCATCTTCGAAGTGGGCCTGCGCGCGGCCACCTGCCTGGAGCAGCACGAGCTGGCCTTGAGGGCCTGCCAGGACGCGGGCGTGCAGCGCACGAGCAACGTGGAGGGCGCGCGCGTGCTGGGGATGATCCCCGTGGGCACCATGGGCCACGAGCACGTGCAGCGCTACGGCTCCGACGACGACTCCGGCAACAAGAAGCTCCAGTACCTGTACGCGGTGACGCGCGCCCGGGACATGGGCATCAAGCCGGTGCTCATCCTGGAGGACGGCCTGGATGCGCAGATGACGCGCGAGTTCGAGGAGCTGCGCCGGCAGGTGGGCTGGGAGCCGACGGCGCAGTTCTACGGCTACGGCGGCCACATCGTCGCCCGCACGATGTCGCACGCGATGACGCGCGACAAGGTGGCGGCCGTCTACAAGCTGTCGTGCACGGGCGCGTCGCCGGTGATGAAGTTCGGCAACGAGCTGACCGAGGGCAAGCAGAGCGTCCCCGGCACGCCCATCATCTTCCGCCGTCGCACCGGCGGCTCCGGGCCGCTGGGGCTGGTGGGGCAGGCGGGTGAGACGACACCCCAGGGCTACTTCCCGCTGATGGAGTCGGAGGCGGTGACGCCGTCGCTGTCCGTCGCGGAGGGCGTGGCGCCGGAGGAGCAGCGCATCGGCTACACTGCGACCACGCAGGCGCTGGTGGATTCGCTCACGCGGCGCCACTTCCCGCAGGGCCGCTGACGCTTCCGGTAGGACGGGGCGGGCGGCGCCTGACGGTCTGGAGACGACGTCATGTTTCTGCCCCTCCCCGGGTTTCTCGACATCCACCGCGTCGGTGAGCTGTACCTGGAGCGCGTCGCGGAGGTTTCCGCGGAGGCCTTCCGCTACGCCGCCGAGAACCGCGTGCGTCCGGCCCGCGAGGACCCCATCCGCGTCGCGGCGTTCGGCATCGACGTGCAGGTGGGCTTCTGCCTGCCCGGCGCGCCCCTCTTCGTCCCGGGCGCGGTGGACGACACCGCGCGCGCGCTGCTGTGGCTGTACACGAACATGGCTCACATCACGGAGCTGGTGTTCTCGTTGGACACGCATCGCGTGTTTCAAATCTTCCACCCGGCGTGGTGGAAGGACGCGGAGGGCCGTCCGCCCGCGCCCATGACGGTCATCACCGCGCAGGACGTGCGCAGTGGACGCTGGCGCCCCACGCGCCATCCGCAGGAGAGCCTGTCGTACTGCGAGCAGTTGGAGGCGAGCGGTCGGTACGTGCTCAACATCTGGCCGTACCACTCGCTGCTGGGCGGCATGAGCCACGCGCTGATGCCGGCCATGTACGAGGCCAGCCTCTTCCACGCGCTCGTGCGCGACACGCCCACCCGGTTCGACCTGAAGGGTGAAAACCCGCTGACGGAGAGCTACTCCGTGATGTCGCCGGAGGTGAAGGAGGTGAAGGGCCAGCGCGTAGGCGAATTCAACCAGGGCCTGATGGATCACCTGATGACGTTCGACCGCGTGTATGTCTTCGGGCAGGCCAGCTCCCACTGCGTGCTGTCCACGCTGCGGGACTTGCAGCAGTACCTGGAGCGCACGGACCCCTCGAAGCTGTCGCGCATCCACATCCTCGAGGACGCGATGAGCCCCGTGCCCGCGCCCCCGTTGAACCCGCTGCCCGCCGCGCTGGACTTCCCCCGCCTCGCGAAGGAGGCGCTGGAGAGCTTCCGCGCCTCGGGGATGCGCGTGGTGCGCACGACGGACGGGGTGGGGGAGTAACGGGAGCGGGAGGGGCCGGCTACCGACCCAGCCGGCCCGTCGCCCACCGTGCCGTCGCTTCGCGCAGGGTCTCATGGGCGCTGGCGCCGGGGCGGGCCTGGGCGTTCAGCTCCACCACGTCGCGGAAGAGCGACAGGTCCAACAGGGCATCCGCGTGCACGCTGCCGGTGAAGAGCACCACCTGGGTGCCGTGCTCGCGGGCCAGCCTCGCGAGCGCGCCTGGGCCCTTGCCCAGCCACGTCTGCCGGTCGAAGCGGCCCTCGCCGGTGAGCACCAGGTCCGCGAGCAGCACGCGGCGCTCCAGCCCCAGCGCCCGTGCCACCAGCACGTAGCCGGACGTCAGCTTCGCGCCGGTGAGCGCCGCCAGTCCGTAGCCCATGCCGCCCGCCGCGCCCGCGCCCGGAGTCGACGCGGCCTGTGCGCCCGCCACGCGCGCGAAGTGGGCCAGCGCCGCTTCCAGCTCCTCCACCGCTTCCGGTGACGCGCCCTTCTGCGGACCGAACAGGCGCGCGGCGCCGTCCTCGCCCAAGAGCGGCGTGATGACGTCCGTGGCCACCAGCAGCTCCACCTTGCCCAGGCGGGGATGCCTCGCGTCCGACTCCACGCGCGCGAGCTTCGCGAGGGATGCTCCACCGGGAGCCAGCGGCTCGCCGTGCGCGTCCAGGAAGCGGTAGCCCAACGCCTCCAGCGCGCCCTTGCCGCCGTCCGTGCTCGCGCTGCCGCCCAGTCCGACGATGAGCCGCTCGCAGCCTTCGTCCAGGGCCGCGCGGATCAGCTCCCCCGTGCCGTACGTGCACGCGGCGCGGGCATCCCGGGCTTCGGCTGGCACCAGCGACAGGCCCGACGCCGCCGCCATCTCCACCACCGCGGTGCGGCCGTCCTCCAGCCGCGCCCACGCGGCCTCCACCGGCGCGCCCAGGGGGCCTCGCACGGTGCGCAGCCGCCGCTCGCCGCGTCCGCCCGCGAGCAACGCGTCCACCGTGCCGGGACCTCCGTCCGCGAGCGGTGCCACGTCCAGCACCACGTCCAGCGACGCCTGCCGCAGCCCCTCCGCCATGGCGGCCGAGGCCTCGGCGGCGCTCAGGGTGCCCTTGAACTCCTGGGGCGCGATGAGCCAGCGCGGACGGATCACGTGGGAGACCCCGCCGGTGCGCGAGGCGTGGAACGCAGCGGCGCCGTGGCGCGGGCGGTCGGGGACTTCCTGGACGTGACGGGACTCCGGTGGGCAGCGCGCCACCGCGTCAGCAGCATGGACATCACGGTTCCTCCCGGGCCGGGGCGGTACGTGCCTCGGCATACCATTCCAGGAGGGGACGGGGGCCCTGGAGCGACGGCATCACCCGCTGTGAAATCCGCTCCAGCCGGAGCAGCAGCCGCGTCACGTCCTCGGAAGGCTGCCGGGCGGGGCCTCGGATCCGCTCACAGAAGAACGTCCGACAGCCGAACGGCCGGTCCGCGTACACCGTGCAGCGCTTGCCCGCCGCGTCCAGGAAGGGACAGCCGCCGTCCGCGCGGGGCGGTGGGAGTGCGCGGTCCCGGGAGAGCACCTCCCACTCGGGGCGCCACAACCAGGGCTGCCGCTTCGTGGTCGCCAGCTGGCAGCACTCGCCGCTGGCGGAGCAGGAGAAGGGGGCGTACGCCGTGTCCGCCTGTCGGTAGACGGTGCGCGTCTCCTGCATGGCGCGCTCCATCTCACGCGTGCCGGACGCGGGGACTTCGTCGTCTGCGTCGTCCCAGTCCCGGCGCGCCATCCCTTGAACCGTTCTCGCACGTCGGGGTCCGAATGACGGACCCCTTGGGTCCTACCCTAACTCACAGCATGCGCAGCACGAAACATTTGAGGTAACGCGTCTCGCGCAGGTTGAGGAGCACGGGGTGGTCGCGACCCGCGCCGCGCCGCTCGATGATCTGCACCCGGCGCCGCGCGTCCGACGCCGCGGAGGCGAGCATGTCCTCGAAGGCCTGTTCGTCCACGTGGTACGTGCAGCTCGCCGTGACGAGGATTCCGCCCGGGCGCAGCAGCTGGAAGGCGCGCAGGTTGAGCTCGTTGTAGCCGCGCACCGCCGCGGGGATGGCGTCCTTGTTCTTCGCGAACGAGGGCGGATCCAACACGATGGTGTCGAAGCGCTTGCCCTCGTCCACCGCGTCGCGCAGGAAGTCGAACGCGTTGCCCGTCACCACGTCCAGGTTGGTGAGCTTGTTGGCCTGGGCGTTCTCCTTCAACTGCGCGGAGGCCGCGTCGCTGATCTCCACCGCGGTGACGTGCTTCGCCTTCGTGGCCAACTGGAGGGCGAAGCCGCCCACGTAGCTGAAGCAGTCCAGCGCGTCGCCGAAGGCGTAGTGCGCCGCCATCACGTGGTTCTCGCGCTGGTCGAGGAAGGCGCCCGTCTTCTGGCCCTCGAGCAGGTCCGCGCGCATGCGCACGAGGCCCTCGTCGAAGGACACGGGGCCCGGGGGCAGCGTTCCGCGCAGCAGGCCCTTCTCCGGCAACAGGCCTTCCAGGTGGCGCACGCTCACGTCGGAGCGGTTGACGATGCCCTTGGGGTGGAACTGCTCCTCCAGCAGGTCCGCGATGAGCGCCTTGCGCTGCTCCATGGCGGGGACGAGGAACTGCACGCTCAGGTAGTCGCCGTAGCGGTCCACCACGAGGCCGGGCAGGCCATCCGCCTCACCGTGCACCAACCGGTACGTCGTCTCGCCGGGGAGCGCCAGCTTGCGCAGGGCCTCCGCGGACTGGAGGCGCTTGCGGAAGAACTCCACGTCCACCGCGACGTCGTCGTTGGTGAGCCACCGCAGGGAGATCTTGGACAGCTTCGAATAGAAGGCCTTGCCCATGAACCAGCCGCGGCTGTCCACCACGCGCACCACTTCGCCGCCTTCGAGGCCGGGGTCGCCGTTGAGGTCCGCGCGGTAGATCCACGGCGGGCCGGCCTGCCAGCGATCCGAACCGCGCCGCAGGAGCATCACCTGGGGCGTGCCGTCGGGGCCCAGGTCGGGCGTCTTGCGGTCGGGGTGGTGTTTCTCCGGACGCGAGCCGGGCCTCCCGCGTCCGGGGGGAAGAGAGCCGGGGCTGGTCGGCCGGCCGGAGCGAGGGGGGGAGGAAGGCTTCATGGAGGCGTCTCGGAGGGAAGGGGGGCGGATACAGCCCCGCGCGGCGTATACTCGTAACCCGCGTGAGATTCGAGTACGAGCTGGTCCTTCAACCGATGGCCCCGGGCGGTCCGTTCGACGCGGCGCGGGTGGATGCCCTCCTGGCGGCAAGGTCAGGGGCCGCCCGCCCGGACGGCGCGCGTGACTGGGCCTTGTCCCAGGGCGACGTGGAGGTGATGCCGCTCCACGACAAGGGACGGGTCGTGGCCCTGGAGCTGCGCGTGCCCCTGCTGGAACACCCGGACCTCCTCCGCGAGGTGCTGAAGGAAGCAGCGGCCCTGGCTCGCGAGGCGAAGCTCCGGCTGTTCGACCCGCAGCTCGGTCAGGTCCTGGCGGCCTCCGACACGGAGCGCGTGGTGACGCAGTACGCGCGCACGGAGCAGTACGCGCGCACCGCGCCGCGCATGGAGATCACCCCTGGCCTGGCGGAGGCGATGGACGCGGCGGCCCGGTACGCCCCGAAGGGTCCCGGGATGCCGCTGCCCACGAAGCTCATCCTCTTTGGCGTGGGAGGCTTCGCGATCCTCTACTTCGTGATGACGGCCCTGATGCGGCAGCTCAACGGGGAATGAGTCCACCGGTCCGGCTCCAGCGGGAGCGGTTGGTGGGCTCGAAGTGGACGGCGGTCCAGCCCCGGGAACGGGAGAAGCACTTCGTCGTCCTGCGCTGGGTGGGGGACGGGGAGGACCCGCCCCAGGAACTGGAGCTGGAGGCGCTCCTTACCCGGAGGGTGCAGCGGGTCCCCTGGCGGGCGCTCGCGGACCGGGAACGCTGGGTGTCTGGCTGGAGATGAGCGCGGAAGCGGTTCTGGCGTTAACGTGCCGGCGTGCTCAAGGCCCTCGTCATCGTCTGCATCCTGTTGCCCCTGGCGGAGCTGTACCTGCTGATCACGCTCGGGCATCACATCGGGCTGGGGTCCACGCTCGGGTTGCTCGCCGCCTCCGCCGTGCTGGGCAGCCTCATCGCCCGGAAGCAGGGGGAGCGGGTGTTCCGCAACTGGCGTGAGGCCATGGCCGGCGGCGGAGTGCCCGAGGAGGGCCTGCTCAGCGGCGTGCTGGTGATGGTGGGCGGTGCGCTGCTCATCGCGCCGGGGTTCCTGTCGGACATCATCGGGCTGGCGTTGATGGTGCCTCCGGTGCGCCGCTACATGACGGCGCGCGTGCGGCGCTCGCTGGAGCAGACGCTGCGCTCGGGCGCCGTGCGGGTGGCGCACTTCGGGGGCATCGGGCCGGTTCCGGATGGGACGCCGCTCGACCCGAACCGGCCGCCGGGGCCCTTCCAGGATGCCCGGCGCTTCGACGCGTCGGAGGCGACCGCCTCCGTCGAGCCCTCGGAGGGGCCCGCGACCTTCCGCCGCCCCCGGAGCGAGGGCGGCGAGGTGGACGCGGACTTCACCAGCGACGAGGAACCCCGGGGCTGACAGGCGTCCGCGGCGGCGAGCCCGTGCCTCCCGGGGCGTTCCACCGGGGCGTTCCACCGGGCTGGGGTGCGGGAGCGCTGTCGGGAGTGCCCGGCGCGGCGGGTGTGACGGGCAGCCCCAGGGCGACGCGGGCTTCGGGAGCGTAACGGCCGTTGGGGAACTCGCGCAGGTACTGACGGTATTCGTCCTCGGCGGCCACGGGTTGACGCTGCTTCGTGAAGCAGCGACCCCGGAGGGCGCGGGCATCCTCGCGGTGGTTCGAGCGCGGGCTGGCTTCGGCGATTTCGCCCAGGCCCACGAGGAAGCGTCCGCACGTCGAGCGCCCTGACTGCAACCGGGCGTATCCGAGGAAGCGCTCGTCGGAGTCGTCCGACAGCAGTCCGCCCGGGACGAGCATGCCCAGCGTCTTGCGCCGACGCGGAGGCGCCGGAGTCACCGGGGCGATGGAGGGCGCCTGCACCGCTCCGGGATTCACCCCGGGCGCGGCGGATGCGAAAGCATCACCGGTGGAACCGGGGTAGGGCGCGAAGTCCTCGTCGGTGGACGAGGGCCTGCCAGGCGCTGGAGGCACTGTCTCCAAGGGATTGGAGGCAGTGGCAACGGACTGGCGCGACCCGGAGTCGTCCACCGGCGTGGGAACCTCGGGATTTGTCTCGGAATTGGAGTCAGGGGCCTCCAAGGGATTGGAGGCGGTGACAGCGGACTGGCTCGGTGTGGAATCGGTGGCCGGCTGGGATTTCGCGTCCGTGGCGGCGACTCCGGTCTGCATCGGTCCCTTCCGCGACGACGTGACGCTCGCGACCGTGGGACGGGGCTCGGCGGCTCGCAGGTCGCGGAAGGCCTGTCGGTCTCCAGCGGAGAGGGCACGAGGCTTCAGCTCGCCTCCGGTCTGGGCAAGCTCCACACGTTCACCCGCGTCCACGAAGCGCGGAGGCTGCCCCTCCGCATCCACGCGCACGCGTCCTTCGAGCACCGCCACCGCGGCACCGCCCGAGGTGCGTTCCACGGAGAAGACCGTTCCGACGACGGTGACGCGCAGGCCGGCGGACTCCACGAGGAAACCTTCCCGCTGCGCGTGCGAGGCTGTCACGGACAGCCGTCCCTGCTGGACGGTGAGGTGCACGGCGTTCGTCTCCGCGCGAGCGAACACGACATCCGAGCCCGCCGACAGCCGCACCCGGCTCTCGTCCGGAAGCCGCAGCACGGCCGAGGCTTTCGGGGGCGTGCGGACCGCCATGCCCGAGCGCACCCGCGTGCCTGACTCAAGCGCATGCTCAGCGCCGGTGGCTTCGCGCACCAGCGCGCCAGTGACCCGCTCCACCTCGGTGGTGGACGCCGCATCGGTGCGTGCCGCGATGGCCTCCGGAGACGTCCGCGCATCTCCCGTCACGGTCGTGGATCCAGGTCCAGGCGCGACAGCCTTCAGTGCATCCTCCGCCGAAGGCGTGGCATCCGGCCCGGTCGCGACCGCTGTCGGATCCTTTCGAGCATCCCCGGTCGGATCCACGGGCACCGCTGGAGCCTTTCCGTCGCGCGGAGCCTGGGTCGCCACGGTGGACGTCCCCACGCCCGCGTTCCTCCGCGCCATCTGCGCACCGCCCAGCCACAGCACCAGCGCGACCGCGCAGGCCCCCGCGAGCGTCATCGCCCAGGGCGACAGGAACCGGCGCTCGGGCACGGCCATCCGCTTCGCCGCCGCTGCCTTCAGCCGGGCCCCCGTCTCCTCCCACCGCACGGCGGGAGCCACCTCGTGCGCCGTGTGCAACATCGCGCGGGCGTCCACCACCTGCTTCAATTGCCCAGCGCAAACCGCGCAGGCCGCCACGTGCGACTCCACGCGGGCCTTCGCTCCGGCGTCCAGCTCTCCCGCCGCCAGGGCCCACAGGGCCTGGGTCTCATGGCCGGCCATGGGAGCCTCCCACCGGCCGGGCGACGACCAGACGCTGCATGGCTTCGGTGAACTCCACTCTCGCGTGGTGCAGTCGGCTGCGCACGGTGTTGACGGAGCTTCCCACGGCGACGGCGATCTCGTCCGGACTCATGCCGCACAGCTCGTGGTAGACGAAGACGATCCGCTTCTTGGGCTTGAGCTTCTCCAGCGCCGCCTCCACCAGCCGGGCCGCCTGACGACGCTCCGCGGCGCGCTCGGGGTCCTCCCCCGGCGCCACCACCTCCGGCGGCTCCGCGAACGAATCCTCCGGCCGCCGCCGCTTCCAGCGCAGGTGGCTCAGCGCCACGTTGGAGCACACCCGGTAGAGGAACGTCCGGAAGCGCGACTCGCCCCGGAAGCCCTTCACCGCCGTGAGCAGCCGCAGATACGTCTCCTGGAGCAGGTCCTCCACCTCCACGCGGTTGCCCACCAGATGGCGCAGCGTGCGCGCGGCGTCCTCGCGCGTGGCCTCATAGAGCTGCTCGAAGGCGGCAAGCTCCCCGGCCTGGACGCGGCGCACCAGTTGGAGCAGGTGGGCTTCGTCCGCGGACTGCGCGCGCGCGGTGGCCTCGCCCGACCCGGCTTCGGGTGGGTTCGCGGCTGCCCACGAGCGCGCTCCACGGATGAACACCGCCGCTTCTCCTTCAAGGTGACGCAGGGCGCGCCCCCCATCGAGCAACGCCCTCCAGTCTGTGTCGGTGGTCCAGACGAGCACACTGCCTCCGTGCCCCTGGGTCTCCGGAGAGACGAAAAAAGATCAAAATAATTTGATCGATTCGACCCCCTCTTGCGTCGAAGCCTCACGAAATCGGATGACCCCCCCGGCGGCCGGTCCGGACCCATCCTATTCCTTTGGAGCCCCCACTCATGAGGAACACCTCGCTTCGCGGCACGCTGTTCGTGCCGTTCCTTGCGCTGTTAGGCCTGTTGTCGGGTTGCATCCTC
>SECN01000764.1 GCA_004173515.1 Myxococcaceae bacterium
GCACCGTCTGGCGCTCCTCGGAGGAGAGCAGGGGCAGCAGGTGGAAGGGCCGCTCCGGCTGGGCGACGAGCGCCTCCACCAGCGTGACGAAGTGACGTGAGAGCCGCTGGGCGAAGGCGAGAGTGAAGAGGTCCTGGCGGTAGGTCAGGGTCCCCGCGAAACCCTCGGAGTCCTCCGAGAGATTCAGCTCCAGTTCGAAGTTCGCGGTGGCGCTTTCGATCGAAAGGAGGTCGAGCGTCAGGTTCGGAAGCGCGAGGCGAGCCGTCGGAGCGTTCTGCAGGGCGAACAGGACCTGGAAGAGGGGCGAACGGCCTAGGATTCGAGGCGGTTGCAGCTCCTCGACCAGCTTCTCGAAGGGGAGATCCTGATGGGCGAACGCGCCGAGCGTGGACTCCTTCACGCGCGCCAGCGTCTGACGGAAGGAGGGATTGCCCTCCAAGCGGGTGCGCAGGGCGAGGGTGTTGACGAAGAAGCCGATGAGGCCTTCCAACTCCACGACACGGCGGCCGGCGATGGGAGAGCCGACAGTGATGTCCTCCTGTCCCGAGTAGCGCGAGAGCAGCAGCTGCCACGCGGCCAGCAGGGCCATGAAGGGGGTGACACCCTCACGCTGGCAGAGAGCCTTGAGCGCATCGGAGAGGTCCCGGGGCAGGTGCACGGGACATGAAGCGCCGCGGTGGGACTGCGTGGTGGGGCGAGGCTTGTCAGTGGGCAACTCCAGAGTGGCGGGAGCGCCTTCCAGGTGCTGCTTCCACCAGAGAATCTGCGTCTCCAACACCGGGCCTTGGAGCCACGCGCGCTGCCAGACGGCGTAGTCGGCGTACTGCACCAGTAGCTCGGACAGGGGCGAGGGCCTGCCTGAGGAGAAGGCCTCGTAGAGGGCGGCTACCTCGCGCACGAGCACGCCCATGGACCAGCCGTCGGAGACGACATGGTGCATGTTGATCAGCAGAACGTGTGCGTGCGCTCCCATCCGTAGGAGCGAGGCGCGCAGCATCGGCCCTTGGGCCAGGTCGAAGGGCTCGCACGCGTCCTGTTCGGCAAGACGTCGCGCCTCGACCTCCCCGTCCTCGTGAGCGGAGAGGTCCGTCACCGGCAGCGCGAACGGGGCGGGCGGCGAGATGACCTGCGTGGGCTGGCCGTCGGCTTCGCGGAAGCAGGTGCGCAGGGCCTCGTGGCGCCGGACAAGCTCGGTGAAGGCATGCTGGAGACAGGCGACATCCAGAGCCCCCGTCAGACGCAGGGCTCCCGGGATGTTGTACGCGGTGCTGCCAGGCTCGAGCTGATCCAGGAACCACAGGCGCTGCTGGGCGAAGGACAGCGGCAGCGCCTGGTCGCGAGGGGCGCGCGCCAGCGCGGGCACCAGGGCATGCCCCTGCTGGGTGGCCAGGAGGGACTGGAGGCGCAGGGCAAGCCGCTCCACGGAGGGCGCTTCGAAGAGCTCGCGCAGGGCGAGCTCCACGCGGAAGGCTCCACGCACGCGGGACACGAGCTGGGTGGCCAGGAGGGAGTGGCCGCCCAGCTCGAAAAAGTCATCGTGCAGGCCCACCCGGGGAAGGTGGAGCACGTCGCTGAAGAGTGCGGCGAGCGTCACTTCGGTGGCGGTGCGGGGCTCGGCGAACGCGGACGGGCTGGAGGCGAGCAGCTCCGGCGCGGGGAGTGCCTTGCGATCCACCTTGCCGTTGGGGCTCAGCGGCAGCGCGTCGAGGAGCACGAGCGCGGAGGGCAGCATGTACTCGGGGATCTTCGCGCGCAGGGCGCTCTTGAGGACGGCGGCGTCGGCGCCCGGAGCCACCAGGTAGGCCACGAGCCGCTTGTCTCCAGGCGAATCCTCCCGGACGACGACGGCGACCTCGTGCGCCAGCAGGCGCAGCGCCCCTTCCACTTCGCCCAGCTCGATGCGGAAGCCGCGCAGCTTCACCTGGTTGTCATCACGGCCCAGGAACTCCAGGGAGCCGTCGTCGCGCCAGCGTGCCTTGTCACCGGTGCGGTAGAGC
>SECN01000283.1 GCA_004173515.1 Myxococcaceae bacterium
ACGCACCGGGTGGTGAACCCGCCCAGCACGGAGCAGGACACCGTGCGCTACTCGATGCCCTTCTTCGTGCACCCGTTCTCCGACTGCATCCTCAAGCCGCTGCCGCAGACGGAGACGCCGGACAACCCCGCGCGCCACCCGCCCATCACCGCGGACGCGTTCCTCAAGCAGCGGCTGCGCGAGCTGGGCTTCCTCAAGTAGGTGCCCGGGTCCGCCCGTGGCCACCTCCCTTGAACTGTTCGCCGTCCAGCCACGCGTCACGCTGGACGACTACGCCTCCTTCGCGACGTTCGCCGCGCACCACCGGGCGCTCGCCGCTCGGGTGGATGCCCTGCGCGCCCGGGATGCCTCGGGCCGGCCGCTGCATCCCGCGCTCGTCGTGTGGCCGGAGATGGTGGGCGCGGCGCTCGGGTTGATGGGGCACCTGTCGCGCGTGCGCCGCTGCAAGACGACGAATGGCGCGATGACGCGCGTGGCGCTCGCGGAGTGGCGGGCGCTGTTCCGCACGTGGCGCGCCTTCCGCCCCCCTTCGATGGAGGAGTGTCTCTACGCCACGGTGGCGCCCCGCGTGCACCGGGCCATGTTCGAGACCTTCTCCGGCATCGCGCGCGACTACGGCCTGTGGGTCGTGGCCGGCAGCGCGCTGCTGCCCTCCAACCGCCTGGGCATCGACACGCCCGAGTACGCGCCCGCGTTGGCCCGCACCTTCAACACCAGCTACACGTTCGCGCCGGACGGTCACTGCGTGGGCGTCACGCGCAAGGTGAACCTGGTGCCCACGCAGGAGGACGTGCTCAACCTGAGCCCCGGCCGCCCGGAGGACCTGCCCGTGGTGGACACGCCCTTCGGGAAGCTGGGCACGCTCATCTGCTACGACGGCTTCCGCGAACCGCACACCTCCCACGAGCCGTGGTTCGTGCCGTGCGCGCAGTACCTGGACGCGCTGGGCGTGGACGTGCTCGCGCAGCCCTCCGCCAACGCGTGGGCCTGGGACGCGCCCTGGGCCTTCAACGCGCCGGGGGAATCCCAACTGCGCCGCGAGCAGTGGTTCAACGAGGGCCTCTTCACCCAGCTGCGCACGCTCCAGCGCGTGCGCTACGCGGTGAACCCGCAGCTCACCGGAGGGTTCTTCGAGAACACCTTCGAGGCCCCCTCGCTCATCCTGGAGCGCCGGGGGCCGGACGACGTGCACGTGCTCGCCCAGTCCGCGGATCCGCGCGGCGAGGACGTGCTCCACGTCACCGTGCCGCGTTAGTCCCCGAGCTTCTTCTTCAAGAGTTCGTTGACGAGGCCGGGGTTGCCCTTGCCCTTCATCGCCTTCATCACCTGGCCCACGAAGAAGCCGTACACGCTCTTCTTGCCGGCCTTGTACTTCTCCACCTCGCCCGCGTTCTTCGCGAGGATGTCGTCCACCACCGCCTCCACCGCCCCCACGTCGCTCACCTGCGCGAGGCCCTTCTCCGCGATGATGTCCGCCGGGGCCAACAGCTCGCCCAGCTGCGCCGGCGTGAAGCGCAGCGCGGACAGCGGCGTGCCCTCGTCCTTGAGCAGGCGGCTCAGCTCGCCCAGGAACCAGTTGGAGAGCTTCTTCGCGTCCGGCACGTGCGCGGCACAGGCCTCGAAGAAGTCCGCCAGCGGGCGCTCGGCGGTGAGGATGCGCGCGTCGTAGGCGGGCAGTCCGTACTGGCCCATGAAGCGCGTGCGCTTCGCCCGGGGCAATTCCGGCAGCGACGCCGCCTGCGCATCCCGCAGCGCGTCCGACACGATGAGCGGCTGGAGGTCCGGCTCCGGGAAGTAGCGGTAGTCGTGCGCGTCCTCCTTGGAGCGCATCGACCGGGTGATGCCCTTGTTCACGTCCCAGAGGCGCGTCTCCTGGTCCACCTTGCCGCCGGACTCGAGGACGTCCACCTGCCGCGCGGCCTCGTACTCGATGGCCTGCTTGAGGAAGCGGAACGAGTTGAGGTTCTTCAGCTCGCAGCGCTGGCCGTAGGTGGTGGACCCCCTGGGCATCACCGATACGTTGGCGTCGCAGCGGAAGCTGCCCTCCTCCAGGTTGCCGTCGTTGACGCCCAGGTACACCAGCACGTCGCGCAGCACCTTGAGGTACTCCACCGCCGGACGCGTCGTGCACGCTCTTGCCCGCGTCCTCCTCCAGGTGGATGCGGCGCACGCGCACCGTCTTCTCACCCGACGGCGTGTCGATGACGAGTTCGCCCCACTCGCAGATGGGCTGGTCGTACTGGGTGATCTGATAGCCCTTGGGCAGGTCCGGGTAGAAGTAGTTCTTCCGGCTCCACACGCTCGTGGGCTTCACCGCGCACCCGAGCGCCAGGCCCGTGCGCACCGCGTACTCCACCACGCGCTGGTTGAGCACCGGCAGCACGCCGGGCATCCCCAGGCACACCGGACAGGTGTGGTGGTTGGGCTCGGCGCCGAACGCGGTGGAGCAGCCGCAGAAGATCTTCGACTGCGTGAGCAGCTGCGCGTGGACCTCGAGGCCGATGACCGTCTGGAAATCGCTCAGGGGCATGGCGGTGTCACCCTTGCCGGCGTCCGCTCCCCGCTAGACGGGGACGGCGCGGCGGAAGAAGTCGTGCTCGCGCTCGAACGCGCGGGCGATGCGCAACAGGCGGGCCTCGTCGAACGGGCGCCCCAGAATCTGCAAGCCCACCGGCAGCCCCGCCTGCGTGAAGCCGCATGGCACGGACAGCCCGGGCAGGCCCGCCAGGTTGCAGGGCAGCGTGTAGACGTCCATCAGGTACATGGACAGCGGGTCGTCCACCTTGTCGCCCAGCTTGAACGCCGGCACCGGCGACGTGGGCGACACCAGCGCGTCCACCTGCTGGAAGGCCCGCGTGAAGTCCTCGCGGATGAGCGTGCGGACCTTCTGCGCGCGCAGGTAGTAGGCGTCGTAGTAGCCGGCGGACAGCGCGTACGTGCCCAGCATGATGCGGCGCTTCGCCTCCGCGCCGAAGCCCTGGCCCCGCGACTGCGCGTACAGTTCCTTGAGCCCACGCGCGTCCTTCGCACGCAGCCCGTAGCGGATGCCGTCGTAGCGCGCCAGGTTGCTGGAGGCCTCGGAGGAAGACAGCAGGTAGTACGTCGCGAGCGCGTACTTCGTGTGCGGCAGCGACACGTCCACCAGCGTCGCGCCCATCCGCTCGAACTCCTCCAGCGAGGCGCGCAGCGTGCCCTCCACTTCCGGGTCCATGCCGGCGGTGAAGTACTCGCGCGGCACGCCCAGCTTGAGCCCGCGCACGCCGTCCTCCAGGCCCGTGAGGCAGTCCGGCGTCGCCACGTCCGCGGAGGTGGAGTCCAGCGGATCATGCCGCGCGATGAGCTGGAGCAGCGCCGCGGTGTCCCCCACCGTGCGCGCCATGGGGCCCGGCTGATCCAACGACGACGCGAAGGCGATGACGCCGTAGCGCGACACCCGGCCGTAGGTGGGCTTGAGCCCCACGGTGTTGGTGAAGGCCGCGGGCTGACGGATGGAGCCGCCCGTGTCGGTGCCCAGCGCGCCGAACACCTCGCGCGCCGCGACCGCCGCGGCCGAACCGCCGGATGAACCGCCCGGCGTGCGCGTCAGGTCCCAGGGGTTGTGCGTGGGGAAGTAAGCGCTCGACTCATTGGACGAGCCCATGGCGAACTCGTCCATGTTCAGCTTGCCCAGCAGCGGCAGGCCCGCCTCCTTCAGCAGGCGCACCACCGTGGCGTCGTACGGCGGGACGAAGCCCTCCAGGATGCGCGAGCCGCAGGTGGTCTGAAGGCCCTGGGTGAGGAAGATGTCCTTCAGGCCCACCGGCACGCCGTCGAGCGCGCTGGCGGGACTGCCCGCGTGGCGGCGCGCGTCGCTGGCCTCGGCGGCCTGGAGCGCCCCGGCTTCATCCACGCGCAGGAAGGCCCGCACCTTCGGATCCACCTGGGCGATGCGCTGGAGGCTCGCCTTCGTGGCCTCCACGGAGGACACCTCGCGCGAGGCCAGCTTCGCGGCCAGCTCCAGCATCGACAGGTCGGTGAGCGTCGACGACATGGCGGGCTACTCCAGAATCTTCGGGACCGCGAAGGCGGTGCCCACCTTCGCCGGCGCGTTGGCGAGTCCCGCTTCGGGGGGCAACGACGGCCGCATCACGTCCTCGCGCAACAGCGAGGACGCGAGCGTCGCGTGGGAGGTGGGCTCCACCTGACTGACGTCCAGCGCTTCCAGCTCCGCCACCGCGTCCAGGACCTGCGACAACTGCGTGGCGTAGCGCGCCTCCTCTTGCGGCGTCAGCGACAGCCGCGCCAGGGTGGCCACGTGCCGGACCTGCTCGAGCGTGAGGGCCATGCGGACCGCCTCCTCCCCAATGCGTTGGGGGACTACGTTCGCTTGAACAGGTTGAGGATGGCGCCCATCACCTTGCCGCCCTGCTCGTGGCCGTGATGGCCGCCCAGCAGGTGCTGCAGCTCGCCCGCGTCCAGCCACACGCCATGGCAGTTGAAGCAGCTGTCCAGCTCCACGTTGCCCTGCTTGAGCGTCTGCAGGTCCATGCCGCACTTGGGGCACTTCATGTAGTGCAGCTTCTTGAGGTCCTCGCGCTGCTGGGTGGCCGTCTCCTGGGCCTGCTGGAGGGCCAGCTTGCGCTTGGCTTCGATCTCCTCGCGCGCGAAGTAGTCGTCTTCGTTGTGGGAGGGCTTGTCGGGGTGCAGGTCGGACATGGTTCGGGTTCTCCTTGGCGTCAGTCACCATACCCTCTCCCAGAGGGGGTGCAGCCGAAATGTAGGCCTGGCCCGGCCACTCGGACGCCTGCTGGAAAATTGACCGGGCCTCCTCTCTCCCTATTCTCGCCGCGCGGATTGCTACAGCTCGCTACGCGGCTGGAATCGGGCAGAGGGAACCGGGGTCCATGACAGCGGCCAAGAAGGGTGGTCGGGCGGAGAAGGCAGTGCTCTCCCGACAGGAAATCGCGACCAAGCGCAAGGCGCTCGCGAACAAGAAGATGAAGGCGGGGGGCGCAGCCAGCCCGGCCAGACGGGCGCTCGCGGGCGTCTTCGTCCTGGCCGCCTCGCTGCTCGCCTTGCTGGCGGTCGCCACGTTCGACGCGCATGACCGGGTGGGCCCCGGCTTCCACAACGCGGTGGGCCCCATGGGTCACCTCATCGCGGAGACGCTGCGGGGCGCGCTGGGTGTGTGCGCCTACTTCGTCCCCGTGGGTGGCATCTACACCGCCGTGGTGCTCTTCGTGGGCAACCGCGAGCGGCGCCGCCTGCCGCAGATCATCTCCCTGGCGCTGCTCACGTGCAGCGTGGCGGTGCTCTCGCAGCTCATGTTCGCCAAGGACAAGGGCTGGGCGCACCCGCCCGGTGGCGCGCTGGGCGCGGGCCTGGGCGGCCTGATGGAGGGCATGTTCTCCACGGTCGGTACCGTCATCCTCGTCACCGCCATCAGCGCGGCGGCGCTCATCGTGGGCACGCAGTACACGTTCTTCAAGCTGTGCTCGCTGGTGTGGGCCGGCCTCACCGTGCTGGGCCGCCGCATCTCCGAATCCGCCCACGTCTTCTGGGAGGCGCAGAAGGTCTCCTACCAGGCCCGCCAGGAGCGGCTCGCGCAGGAGAAGGAGGAGGAGGCCGCGTTCCTCGCCGAACTGGAGGCCGAGGAGGAGGAGCTCTCCGAGGCCGAGCGTCTGGCCGAGGAGGCCGAGGCGGCCGAAGCGGAGGCCATGGCCGAGGAGGCCGTGCGCCTCGCCCGACAGACGGAGAAGGAGCAGGCCGCCAACGCGAAGAAGGCCCTCAAGGATTCGCGCGAGCGCGAGAAGCTGGAGAAGAAGCCCGTCCGCGAAGAGGAGCCCGAAGAGGACGACGACGACGCGCGGGACGAGCCCCCCGCCCAGCCCCCGGAGCGCGCCGAGCGCCGTTCGCCGGGCGCGGATCCCGCCTGGGCCGCGTCCTTCCTCGCGCCCCAGCCGCAGCTTCCCGCCTCCGCCGAGGGCGCCGAGCCGCCGCGCCGCGCCCGCAAGACGCCGCAGATCGTCACCCCGCCCGCCGCTCCGTCCTCGCCTCCCATGCCCGCCGCGGCGCTCGCCGCCCCGGTGGCGGAGGCCCCCGCGAAGCCCCTGGTGGCGGACAAGGTGGAGAAGCCCGTGGCGGCCTCGCCCGGCAACGCGCTCGTGCCCGCGCCGCCCTCCGCGCTGGCGCGCATGCCCCTCATCGTGGAGCCCAAGGCCCCGCCCAAGCCCACTGCGGTGAAGCGGCCGCAGGACCAGTTCGAGTTCGTCGGTGACCGCAAGAGCTTCTCGCTGCCGCCGCTGGACGTGCTGGAGGCGGACAAGAAGGAGCGCACCGCGCTGGACAAAGACGCGTTCCTCGTCACGGCGGAGAAGCTGCGCGCGAAGCTCGCGGACTTCGGCATCGTGGGCGAGGTGGTGGAGATCCGCCCCGGTCCCGTCGTCACCATGTACGAGTTCCTGCCGGGCCCGGGCATCAAGGTCAGCAAGATCGCCGCGCTCCAGGACGACCTGGCCATGGCGATGGAGGCCATGCGCGTGCGCATCGTCGCCCCCATCCCCGGCAAGGGCGTGGTCGGCATCGAGGTCCCCAACCGCGACCGCGAGACGGTGTTCCTCAAGGAGATCGCCGAACAGGACACGTTCCAGAAGAGCGCCAGCAAGCTCACCATGTGCGTGGGCAAGGACATCGAAGGCATGCCGTACGTCTTCGACCTGGTGAAGGCGCCCCACCTGCTCATCGCGGGCACCACCGGCTCCGGCAAGTCCGTGGCGGTGAACGCGATGATCATGAGCATCCTCCTCAAGGCCACGCCCGAGGAGGTCCGCTTCATCATGGTGGACCCGAAGATGCTGGAGCTCTCCGTCTACGAGGGCATCCCGCACCTCTTGCTCCCCGTCGTCACGGACCCCAAGAAGGCCGCGCTCGCGCTGAGGTGGGCCGTGGAGGAGATGGAGCGCCGCTACCAGCTGCTGTCCGAGGCGGGCGTGCGCAACATCGCCGGCTACAACAAGCTGGTGGAGACCAGCGCGTCGGAGGTGAAGGCCGCCGCGCCCGCGCCCGCCGCGAAGAAGAAGCGGCGAGGTGGACGCGGAGTTCGAGGAGG
This sequence comes from Myxococcaceae bacterium, assembly GCA_004173515.1. Lineage (GTDB taxonomy): Bacteria > Myxococcota > Myxococcia > Myxococcales > Myxococcaceae > Corallococcus. The sequence continues at coordinate 7,088 of SECN01000283.1, forward strand.
AGGGCGACGCGCCCGAGCCCGTGGAGGCCGCGGGCGAGGCCAAGAAGGAGCTCAAGAAGCTGCCCTACATCGTGGTCATCATCGACGAGCTCGCCGACCTCATGATGGTCGCGAGCCGCGAGGTGGAGACGTACGTCGCGCGGCTGGCGCAGATGGCGCGCGCGGCCGGCATCCACCTGATGGTCGCGACGCAGCGTCCGTCCACGGACGTCGTCACCGGCATCATCAAGGCCAACTTCCCCACGCGCATCAGCTTCATGCTGCGCTCGAAGCCGGACTCGATGACGATCCTGGGCACGGTGGGCGCGGAGGCCCTGCTGGGCATGGGCGACATGCTCATCATGCCGCCGACCAGCGCCCACCTGCAGCGCGTGCATGGCGCCTACGTGTCCGAGCAGGAGATCAAGAAGGCGGTGGACCACCTCAAGGCCCAGGGCAAGCCCGTCTTCGACGAGTCCATCCTCAAGCCGCGCGACGAGGACGTGGAGGGCGGAGAGCAGGAGGACGAACTGTCCGACGAACTCTACGACCAGGCGCTCGCGGCGGTCAGCGAGATGCGCTCGGTCTCCATCTCCATGCTCCAGCGCAAGATGCGCATCGGCTACAACCGCGCGGCGCGCATGATTGAACGCATGGAGCGCGACGGCGTGGTGGGCCCCGCGGACGGCGCCAAGCCCCGCGAGGTGCTGCTGCGCGGCCTGGGCGACATGCCCGGCGCCGGGGCCATGTAACCCGCTGATGGATGGCCCACCGGGGAACGGACACCCGTTCCCTGGACGTTTCCCCTCGGGGGCGCTCCGGACCTGCTCCGGGCGCCCCCATGTTTTTCACCAGGTCCCCGGAGCCGCCCCGAATGATCGTCGCCATCTCCCGCTTCCGCGCTCCTCCCGAAGAGGCGGACGGCTGGGTGCAGCGCCTCCGGGAGCGCTCGCGGCGGGTGGACGGCTACGCGGGGTTCCTGGGCCTCGAGGTCCTGCGCTCGTTCGAGCGCTCGCCTGAAATCCTGCTGGTGACGCGTTGGACGGACCGCGACGCGATGAAGGCCTACTTCCAGTCCGAGGACTTCCAGCGGGCCCGGGGGGCCAGCGCCTCCCAGGAGGACGCCACCTTCGCGCTGTACGAGGTCGTGGCCACATGACATTCGGCCCGCGCTCGTCTAAGGGCGGTGCACCATGGCTGAACGTCTTGCCCTATTCGCCACCGCCGCACGCGGCACCGAGGACCTGCTGGCCGAGGAGTTGAAGGAACTCGGCGCCAAGCGCATCCGCCAGGACCGCGGTGGCGTGCGCTTCATGGCCGCGCTCGACGAGGCCCTCAACGTCTGCCTCTGGTCCCGCATCGCGATGCGCGTGCTCTACCCGCTGGGCGAGTTCGAGGCCCCGGGCGCGCAGGGCCTCTACGACGCCGTGGCCAGCGTGCCGTGGGAGGAGCACCTCACCACCAACGTCACGTTCGCGGTGGACGCGAACCTCAAGGACACCGAGCACGCGCACTCGGGCTTCGTGGCGCTGAAGGTGAAGGACGCCATCGTGGACCGGCTGCGCACGAAGCTGGGCTCGCGCCCGGACGTGGACACGCGCAACCCGGACGTGTCCGTGGTGGCGCACCTGGTGAAGGAGAAGCTGTCCCTGTCCCTGGACCTGGTGGGCGACCCGCTGCACCGGCGCGGCTACCGCGTGCGCCCCACCCCCGCGCCCCTGAAGGAGAACCTGGCCGCGGCCCTGCTGCGAGCGGCGGGCTACACGGGCCAGGAAGCGCTGGTGGATCCGATGTGCGGCTCGGGCACCATCGTCATCGAGGGCGGCCTCATCGCCCGCCGGAGAGCCCCGGGCATCGGCCGCAGCTTCGCGGTGGAGCGCTGGCCGCACATGGGCCCCCGGGCGCGCGAGCTGCTCGCGGACCTGCGCGCGGACGCCCGGCGCAACGAGCGCAAGGTGGAGGTCCCCATCCTCGGCTTCGACAAGAGCGATGAGGCCCTGGAGGCCGCGGACCGCAACGTGAAGGCGGCGAAGCTGGGAGAAGAGGTCCAGCTCGCGGAAGGTGACGCGACGAAGCTCGGGCCCCTTCCGGAGGGCGGCGGGCTCATCCTCACCAACCCGCCCTACGGCGACCGGCTGGGCTCCGGCGGCCAGAAGGGCATGAAGACCTTCTACTTCAAGCTGGGCGACTCGCTGCGCGCGCTGCCGGGCTGGAAGGTGTGGGTGCTGTCCGGCAACCCCGCCTTCGAGAGCGCCTTCCACGCGCGTCCGGCGATCCGCCGCGACGTGTGGAACGGCCCCATCCCCTGCACCCTCCTGGGCTACCGCGCCCCGGCCGGCCTCTCAAAGCCGGTGCTCGGTGCGCCGGGCGAGTCGCTGGAGGTTGCTCCGGTGCGTCCAGAGCATGAGGACGAATAGCCCCGCGGTGAGCAGCACGTAGTCGCGGGAGCGCGCGGTGAAGAACGCGGTGACGATGGCGACGACGGCGGCGGACAGCGAGCCCACCGAGCTGACGCGCCACTTCGCCACCACCAGCCCGTAGATGAGGGCCCCGGCGAGCGCCGCCGTGGGCACCAACACGCACAGCACGCCCAGCGCGGTGGCCACGCCCTTGCCACCCTTGAGCTTGAGCCACACCGGGTACACGTGCCCCAGCACCGCGGACAGCCCCACCAGCGCGTGCGCCAGCGAGTCCCCCGGCATCCAGTGCAGCGCGAGCCCCACCGGCACCGCGCCCTTGACCGCGTCCAGGAGCAGCACCACCGCGCCCAGCTTCTTGCCGGCGACGCGCGTGACGTTGGTCGCGCCGATGTTGCCACTGCCGCTGTCGCGCACGTCCACGCCGCGCAGCCACCGCGTCAGCAGCACGCCGAAGGGGACGGAGCCGCAGAGGTAGCCCAGCAGGAGGAAGGCGGAGAGCACGGAAGAAAGGGACGCGGCGCTTAGGACAGCAGGTGCGGGAAACGGGTGCGCACCACGACGTAGGCGTAATTGACGAGCAACACCAGCGGGAACGCGATGCGCACCCACCGCCACTCGCGCTCCTCCAGTTCGACCTCCGGAATGGGCAGCGCGAAGAGGAAGTGCAGCACCGTCACCACCGCGGCCGCCGCGAACAGCAGCGCGAACACGGTGCCCAGGGGGTTGGCCTCCCAGGCCCCCACGATGTTGAAGTGCGCGACGCGGTCCGCCACGCGGGTGAGCCCACAGCCCAGGCAGGGCCAGCCTGTGTGCTGGCGCAGCACACAGCCCCAGAACGGGATGAGCCGCGCCACGGGGACGTAGCGTCCCACGAGCAGCCCTCCGAGCCCGAGGAGGCCGAGCCATTCGAATGTACCCAACCGGCGGTTGGGGGCGGGGATGGTGACCTTCATGCGCACCTCGCGCCGAGTGTGCGGGACAAGCCGGAAGGATGGAAGGGGCGCCTTGCCCGGGCCCGGAAACCTGGGCTAAGCGAACGGGCATGCACATGCTCCGCTCCGCCCTGCTGACGCTGGTCGCCGTTCCCCTCGTGGCCCTCGCTGCGGAGAAGACGCCCGCGCCCGCCAAGGCCGCCGCCGCGACGAGCGACTGCCACCACCCCGCCGAGGCCAAGACCGCCGAAGCCCCCAAGGCCGCGGACACCGGCTGGACGCTCACCCGGGGCGAGGCCCTCAAGGGCCAGCCCACCGTGAAGCTCGCGGAACTGCTCGCGAAGCCCCAGGCCCACGACGGCAAGACCGTGCGCGTGGAGGGCCAGGTGCGCAAGGCGTGTGAGAAGAAGGGCTGCTGGATGGAGCTGGCCCAGGACGCCAAGAGCCCGGGCGTGCGCGTGACGTTCAAGGACTACGGCTTCTTCGTCCCGCTGGACTCCGCGGGCTCGCAGGCGCGCGTGGAGGGCGTGGTGAAGGTCGCGGAGCTGAGCGACGCCCACGCCAAGCACTACGAGGCCGAAGGCGCCATCGTCCCGCGCGGCACCGACGGCAAGCCGCGTGAAATCCAGCTCGTGGCCTCCGGCGTCGAACTGCGCCGCCCGTAGCATGGGAGGCCGCAGCTTCAGCATGCGCGGGGTGCAGGGCGCGGCCGACCGGGCCGTGCAGCACGCCCGAGCGTGGCTCCTGGAGACGGAGCCCGGCTCGCGCGTGCACGACGTGCAGTTGGATCCGCGCTTCCAGCACCGGGGCGTGGACCTGCTCTGGGAGCTGCCCACGGGAGAGGTGCGCGGCATCGAGGTGAAGGGCGACCGCAACGCCACCCGCCGCCGCTACTTCTTCGAGCTGGTCTCCAACCTGGAGAAGGACACCCCGGGCTGCTTCCTCTACAGCGGCGCGGACCTGATGGTGTACGTGTTCCTCACCCAGGGAGAGCTGCACGTGCTGCCGCTGCCCCGCGTGCGCGAGTGGTTCCTCCAGCGCGCGAAGGAGTACGCCCTCAAGCACGCCTTCACCCAGACGGGCGCCATCCGCTACACCACCGTGGGCGCCGTGGTGCCCGTGCGCGACGTGGCCGAAGGCGTCCCCGGCGTGAGCGCGGTGAAGCTCAAGCGCGCCGCCCCCGTTGAACTGCCCGGCACGCCCGCTGCCCAGGCCGTGACGCCCGACACCGGCGCATCCAACGACACGCCAGCCGCCGCGCCCCCCGTCCCGGCCGACGCTGGGGCTCCGCGGCGACGGAGCCCCCGGCGCACGGGGACGGGGTGAGCGACCGCCCGCCGGACTAGCGCCGCCGCTGCGGCTGCGCGTGCTGGTGGCGGTGCTGGCGGTGGCCCGGGTGCATCTTGTCGTGCTGGGCCTCCAGCCGCTCCTGCGTGCCCATCAGCTCCAGCAGCGCGGCGCGGTCGTTCTGCTGCTTGAAGATGTGCTCCAGGCGGGGCACCAGGTCGAGCGACAGGTGGATGTCGTTCGCCTTCTCCGCCTCCGCCAGCAGCGAGCGGCCCTCGATGGACGCGTCGATCCACGCCTGCAGGTGGATGAGGCCGTCCACCGCCAGCAGGCGGGAGATGGGCGCGCGCGTCGTGTCGTGGATGAGGTTCTTCAGGTCCTGGATGGCGGGCTCGCGCTCGCCCCGGGCGGAGCGGACCACCGCCTGGGAGATACCGCGCCGGTCGGGCAGCAGGAACTCCTCGATGTCCGCGAAGGCCGACGCGTCGTCGTGGTGGCCCTGGGCCGCCAACGACTCCGCCAGGCTGTCGAACAGCTCCGCGTCCTTCTCCGAGAAGGGCGCCAGCGCCTCCTGGAGGAACGGCGCGGGCAGCGCGCCCTTGTCATCCAGCGTCAGCCGCGAGCGCAGCGACTTCAGGCGGTCTAAGGCGGCCGACACCGGGGCGTCCTGCAGTTTGTTCAGCCGCTGCACCAGCGCGTTCATCAGCGCCGCCAGTCCTTCGGTGAACTCCTGGGGGGACACGCGGTCGCCCATCCACCGGCGCCACAGCTCCACGGCGGCGGCCACGACGTAGTCCTTGAACGGGCCGGTCCCCTTCCAGGACGCCTTCCACTGCTGGGCGATGCCCAACGGGTACGCCGTCTCCGCGAGCTTGCGGTAGTCCGCCTCGCTCACGGGGATGCCGTAGTGCCCCAGCGTGCCCAGCAGGGCCTCCGTCGAGTAGTCCTTGAGGCCCTTCGTCTGCCACGACTTTTCCACGCGCTGCGTGCTCACCAGATGCGCTCCGAGGCCATGCGAGTGCCGGCCATCGGCCCCGCTGAGCGTCTTGTAGCGGAAAGCGGGGCTTGTCGGGTACGGCCTTGCGGGGCCCCGTCAGACGGAGGACGGCTGGGGAGGGGGCCGCCCTGGCACGATGGGCCACACCGTGGGCTGCCTCCGCCCGTCATCCACCCGGCGGGCCAGGTACGGAACACACTCCCGCTCCTGGAAGGCCTTCTTCCACGCCGCGAAGGAGCCGCCGGCGCGCCAGGCGTCCATCGCCGCCAGCCCCGCCTCCGGGCCGCACTGGGCCAGCATGTACTCCACCCAGGCCCAACGCGCGGAGGTGGGCCGCACCTCCGCCCGGCCGCGCAGGCCCTTGCGCAGCCGCTCCAGCTTGTTCTCCACCTCGCGCAGGCCCGCGAACGGAGCCCCGTCCAGCGGCGTGTTGCGCTTGGCCACGAAGGGCGCGACGCCCAGCGCCACGGGCAGGATGCGGGACAGCTCCGTGGTGAAGCGGATCAACTCGTCGATGTCCGCGTCGTCCTCGTGCGGCAGGCCCACCACGTTGTACACCTTGAGCTGCTTCATCCCCGCCGTCCGGGCGAACCGCGCCGCGCGGACGATCTGCTCCTCGGAATGCTTGCGGTCCACCAGGTCCCGCATCTTCTGCGACGCCCCGTCCGCGGCCACCGTGAGGTTCGTCGCCCCGCCCCGCCGCAGCTGATCCACCAGTTCCTGCGTGAGCCGGTCCGCCCGCAGCGACGACACGCCCACCTCCCGGCCGGAGTCCACGAGCGTGCGCAGCAACTCCACGATGCGGGGGTGGTCCGTCACCGCCGCCCCCACCAGCCCCACGCGCTTCGCATGGGCGGGGATGAGCGACAGGATGCGCTCCGGGGGCACCGTGCGCATGCCGCCATTCGTCGTCCGGCGCATCACGCAGTAGTGGCAGCCGCGCGAGCAGCCCCGCTCCGGCTCGATGAGGAACATGGAGCGCAGCTCCGTGTGCGGCGTGATGATCTGCGTCCGGGCCGGCAGCCGGGCATCCGTCGCCTTCGCCACGTGGTAGCGCGCCCCACCCCGCCCGGGCACCCGGAAGCCGGGGATCCGCGCCAGGTGCTCCAACAGGGCCTCGCGCTCCATGGAGGCCGCGGCCTCCACCAGCACATGGATGAGGTCCTCCGCCTCGCCCTGGACCAGCACGTCCACGAAGGGCTCCAGCGGATCCGGGTTCGAGAACGTCAGCGGACCGCCCGCCACCACCAGCGGATGCCTTGCCGTCCGCTCCGCCGCTAGAACCGGTAAACCAGACAACTCCAACATCGTGAACAACCCTGTGAGCTCCAACTCATACGCCACAGAGAAGGCAAGCATTGCAAAACCAGACACCGGCGCCTGGGATTCCCAGGTAAACAATGGCGTCCGTGTTCTCTTGTATGTCTCGACATCATCGGGAAGGAAGACACGCTCGGCGGTCGCCCCGGCGTGTTCGTGTATCTCCCGGTAGATGGCCTGGTAGCCCAGCGAGCTCATGCCCACGTGGTAGGGGCTCGGGTAGCAGAGCGCGACCCGGTAGGGCGCCTCCTTGCGGAGCGTTCCCTCCTCGTCCGCCAGAAGCGAGCAGACGTGCTCGATGAGTTCGTATCGGCCCTCCATGGTCCTCCAGACAGTGGGATGCAGGCTGCTAAACACCGCGGCCCCGGACCGCTACTCCCTCGTGGGGGAGGAGCCGCCGGGGCCGCGAAGCGCTTCAGGGTCGTCGCGTAGGAACGACGGCTACTTGAACGACGGGACGTTGTCCGACAGGACGCAGGCGCCCAGGTCGGGATCGCACTGCACCTTGAAGTCCGGGTTGATGCCCGAGCCTTCGCCGCACGCCACCGGACCGTTGGTCGGATCGGCCGGATCAGCCTCGGGGTCGCAGCCGGTGGACGGCCACATCGCCCGCATGACGTAGTGGGAGACGCAGCCATTGTTCGTGTACGTGAGCTCGCCCGACATCTGCGTGCCCGGTGCACCCGGGTTCGAATACACCTTCACGTTGGCGAACTGGTACGTGATCGCCTGCGCGTTGGCGCCTGCGTACGTCCCCTGGTTGGCGTTGACGCCAGCCGAGGTGAAGTTCGACCCCGTGCAGAAGTCGTTCGCGTCCGTCTTCGTCTCCAGGCTTCCGATGGTCTGGAGGCCGTCGTACGTGTTCGTCGCGTCGAACCGGCCCAGCGCCGCGAGGCTCAGGGGACGGATCACCATCTGGGCCGTACCGGCCTCCGGATTGGCGAACTTGTACACGCCCAGGTCGTCACCCAGGAGCGCTTCCGAACCGGCGCAGTCCGGACCCGTCGGGGCGTCGATCGCGTCGAACTTCGCGAACCAGTTTCCCTCCTGGAGGATGCACCCGGCGTTCGGCTGTTCGAAGTCGCAGGCGGTCAGGCTGCCAGCGGCTCCCAGCATCACCAGCGTTGAAAGAATGCTCTTGCGCATGTTGCTGATCTTCCTCACGTGGATGCTGGTTTAGAACGTGTACCGGACACCGAAGCGGATCTGCCGCGGGGCCTGGTAGCGATCGGGGTTCTTGAAGTTCTTGTTCACGTCCTCGAACGCCAGGTTGCCATCGACGTCCGCGCGAGGAACGCCACCCTCGCTGTCGGCCGTCGGGAGGTCCGCCGCCGTTCCCGGGGTCTTGGTCACCGGGTCGTAGACCGGGAGGACGTTCCGGAACGTGTAGGACTCGTCCACGCTGTCCACGCCCTGGAAGTTGAAGAGGTTGAACACGTCCAGGGTGAAGGACACGACGCTGTCCTTGCTCACGCGGTAGTTGACGCCCACGTTGGAGTCAACGCTGTTGATCCACGGGGTGCGACCACCGGTGCCGCGCGGCAGGATGAACGTCTCGTCCTGGCCGTAACCCGGGTAGGCGCCCAGGTAGTTGATCGGCTGGCCCGAGTTGCCGCGGTAGGACAGACCGATGCTGGCGGACAGCGCGTTGGAGAAGTTGATCTCCTTGGCACCGAACACCTTGATGGCGTGCGTACGGTCGAAGGGCAGCAGACCCGTGCGGTTGTTCAGGAGGGCGATCAGGTCGAAGTCCGCGAGGATGTTCGGATCGAGCTGGTTGTTCTCCGGACGGAACAGACCGGGGTAGTTGCCGTACAGGCGGGACCACGTGTAGCTCGCCTGCGCCAGCCAGCCGTCCGTGAACGTACGGTTCAGGTAGACGGTGACCGCGTCGTAGTCACGAACCGGCGTCGGGAACTCCTTGGCGAAGCCGCTGCCGGGGTTGCCGAGGAAGTACGTGTTGCCGTCGTCGCGGCTCATGTCCTC
>SECN01000765.1 GCA_004173515.1 Myxococcaceae bacterium
CCGCCACCACCGCCGCGTCCGTCGTGAACACCCCCATGAGCGGCGTCGCGAAGACGAAGAACACCACGCCGATGGTGCTCAGCACGATGAGGTTGTAGCGGCCCGCCATCCACACCGCCCGCTCCCCCCGCGCCACGTCGCCCGCGCCCATGCTCTGGCCCAACAGCGTGGACGCCGCGTTGCCCAGCCCCCACGCGGGCAATAGCGCGAACAGGATGATGCGGATCGCGATGGTGTAGCCCGCGAGCGCCGTGCTGCCGAACGACGACACGATGCGCACCAGCACCACCCAACTGGACGTGCTCACCAGCGCCTGCGCCATGCCCGCGCCGGACAGGCGCACCATCGCGACCATCGTCGCGGGCTCCAGCGACACGTGCTCCCGCCGCACCTGGAGCCGCCCGTTCGCCTGCGCCAACCGGAAGAGCTGGTAGAGCACGCCCACGCTGCGGGCAATCGTGGTGGCCCACGCCGCGCCCACCACGCCCATCGCAGGAATCGGGCCCAGGCCGAAGATGAGACATGGGGCGAGCAGGATGTTGAGGCCGTTGGCCAGCGCCAGCGTGCGCATCGCGATGGCCGCATCACCCGCGCCCCGGAAGATGGCGTTGATGAGGAAGAGCAACAGGATGCTCACCACGCCGCCCATCATCACGCGCGTGTAGCCCACGCCGTGCTCCAGCACCCAGGGCGAACCTCCCAGCGCCGCCAGCAGCGGCCGCGCGAAGACGATGCCCGCGATGGCCAGCACCGTGGAGAGCATCACGCCCAGGCCAATCGCTTGCACCGCCGTGCGCGCCGCCCGCTCCGCGTCCTTCTCCCCGATGCGCCGCGCCACCATCGCCGTGGCGCCGATGCTCAAGCCGATGCCGGCCGCGTAGATGAGGGTGAGGATGGATTCGGTGAGGCCCACCGTGGCGACCGCCTCCGCGCCGAGCCTGCCGACGAAGGCGACGTCCACCACGGCGAACACCGACTCCATCACCATCTCCAGCACCATGGGCACGGCCAGCAGGAAGATGGCGCGCCGCAGGGGCAGGCTCGTCAGGTCCATCTCCGTGCCGTGCAGCGCCTCCTTCACCAGCGTCCACAGGCCCCTCGCGGGCGGGGACACGGGGGCTTCGACGAGGTCGCGCTCCTGCGAGGGGGGCGTCTCTTCCAGGGGTGCGGGTCTCATGCGTGAGGACTTCCTACAGGAACGCGGTGGAGGAGTGGCGCCCACCGAGACGCCCATGGCGCTCGACCCCTGACGTCTGGAGGTGCGGCACCCACCCCTGTCCGCACAGCGGGCGAGCGTCGGGTGCAGGACGGCGGTGTCGCGCTTGGGGGTGACACCCGATGGAAGGAGCGAGGTGTAACTTGCGGCTTCCCGATGAGTCCCTCGACAGCGACCGCTGCTCCCCTGCCCACCGTGGTGGGCCCGCATTTCACGCTGGCCTCGTCCGCGCGCCTGCTGGGCACGATCCAGGTCGGCCCCGGGGCCGTCATTTCCCGGGGTGCCGTCGTGCGCTCGGTGGGAGGTTCGGTGACGATGGGGGCCTCCTCCACCCTGCGCGAGGACGCGGTGATGGTGGGCACGCCCGAGCGCCCGACCTTCCTGGGAGAGAAGAGCATGCTGGGGCCGCGCTCCCTGGTCATCGGCGCCAGGGTGGGCGCGCTGTGTGACATTGGCGACGGCGCCATCCTGATGCCCGGCGTGACGGTAGGAGACCGCTGCGTGGTGGGCGAAGGCTCGGTGTTGCCGCCGGGCATGACGGTGCCGGACGGGTCGGTGGTGTTCGGCCGGCCCGGCCAGGTGCTGCGGGTGCTCTCCCCCGAGGACCTGGCCCGCCTGCAACAGCGCCGGGGCGGAGACCTCTCCCTTACCGCCCCACCGTTGACCTCTTTTTCCGCGCGGGACCGCGCCGAGGATGCCCCCATGGGCCAGCTCTACGCCTTTCGCGACCGTCACCCCTTCGTCCACCCCACCGCCACCCTCTTCTCCTCCGC
>SECN01000284.1 GCA_004173515.1 Myxococcaceae bacterium
ACCCAGACACTGGGGAGCCGGCCCAGCGCCCGGACCCCGTGCCGCCCGCGCCCACGCCGCCGCCCTCCACGCCGCCGCTGCCTGAAACAGAAACGCTGTCGGGCTGAAATCTCAACGCGATACTTCGCGCGCGGGCGGCAGGCCTCCTCAACCGGAGGTGTGCCACCGCGCGTTGCCGCCGGGCACATCCAGCGACTGGAACGTCACCGATACGCTCACGTCGAGCGAATGCACCTGGTGCCACCAGCCCACCGGGATGAAGAGCATTTCGCCCGGGCCCACCACCACCTCGCGCACGTGCGCCGTGCCGAAGGCGGGGAAGCGCGCCAGGTCCGGCGCGGATGCGTCCACCGAACTCCACACATGCGCGTGGTTGTAGACGCGCGCCGTCTCGAACGAGGGAATCAACCAGAAGCGCTTGCGGCCATGGACCTGGCCGAACAGCACCGAGTCCACGTCATGGTGCAGCGCCGTGCGCGTGCCCGCCGGGCCCACCCACAGCTTGATGCCTCCGGGCTCCGGCCGGGGGTGCAGGAAGCCGGGAGGAAAGCGCACGTCGTCCATCAGCCCGCGCAGCTCCGAGCGCTCCAGCGCGAAGTTGCGGGCCGTGAGGTACAGGTCATTGGTGGGCCCGCCGTGCTCCAGCCGCTGGAGGAACTCCGCCAGCCGCATCACCGTGCGGCACGCATCCGGGGCCATGTCGTGATCCGCGCGGGACTCGCGGCCCGTCATGACCTCCACCTCCACGTGGCCGTACGTCCGCGCGAGCGCCGCGGGCGTCCAGTGCTCCATGAGCGGCCAGCCCTCCAGGAAGTCCTCCAGGATGACGGGCTGGTGTGCGCGGTAGTAGCGCTCCTGGAACTCGGCGGCGGACACGCCCCGCCGCCGCTCCACCTCGCCCACGCCCGCCTGCGCATGCAGCGCGGCGCGCACGTCCAGAAGCGACGCCACCTCCGCGCCCAGCGTCACGTGCCGGGATGCGGCCTCCACCGCCGGGTGCCGGGCCGCGAGCGCCACCTCCCGCCGCGCGTCTTCCGGAGCCACCCCTTCGGACACCAGCACCCGGGACAGCGCTTCCGCCGCCACGCCGCGCAGCAGGTTCTCCGACAGCCATGCATGCCACGAGGGTGACAGGGCCATGGCGCCACTCTAGGCCACCCGCGAAGCGGCACGGCAGGGGGGCATCCCCCCACATGCGCCGTGCCACCGGAATCTTTCAGAGGCTCAAGGCGCCCTTGAGGCCCAGCACGATGACGTTGCGCGCGTCCTCGTTGGCGCCCGGCTTGATGAACTGGAAGTTGGGCCGCAGCACCAGCCACTTCGTCGCATGGAGGCTGTAGTACAGCTCGCCCAGGTACTCCGTGCGGGGCACCAGCGTGGTGGAGTCCTGCAACTGCTTCAGCCGCTGGGACGTGACGTACCGTCCATTGGAGTGCGTGCGGCCCAGCGCGAAGCCCACGTCGTCATCCGCCCGGCCGAAGACGCCCGTGTACCCCAGGCCCAGCGTGTACTGGCTGTCCTGGGTGGAGGTGTCCCGATCCGTGTGCGTCAGCCGCAGGAAGACGTTGAGCCCCTGCGCCTTGTTCGTCGCGTTGGGCACATGCGTGAGCTGCTGGCGCACGACGAAGTACGCGCCATAGCGCCCGGTGCGCTCCACGTCGTCCAGCAGCACGTCGCTCGCGTTGGACGAGTCGTACCAGGCGCCCAGCTTGTAGAGCCCCTCCAGCGTCCCCTGGAGGAACTTCGGGTTCCACCCCAGCTCCAGCGGCACCATCACGCCCGTCGCCCCGGTGAAGCGCCCGATGTAGAAGGACGGATCCAGGTTGCGCGGGTTGACCTCGTACGCGGCCACCTGCACGTAGGCCACCTTCGCCACGTCCAGACGCAGCCGCGTGCCCCACTGGCTCACCGGCCAGTTGAACCAGTAGTTGCCCACGATGTTGCCGGGCTGCGCGCCGCAGAAGGAAAGGTTCTGGAAGTCGCAGGGGAAGTCCGCCGTGTCCTCTCCCACCGTGACGCGGCCCAGCTTCCAGTGCACGCGCCCCTCCCAGAAGAGCTGCTCGTACCAGAGCTGCGTGAGGCGCCCCACGTTGCCGCGGCCGTACACCTCCTGTACCAGCTGGAGGTTGCCCAGCTCCATGTCCGCGCCCAGGTTGTTGCCGTTGCGGTGCGTGAAGGTGAACTGGAAGGTGCCGCCCTTGAGCCCCGCGAGCTTCTCCATGTCGACGCCCAGCCCCACGTCGAACTGGCCCGCTTGCCGCAGCGCATGTCCCTTGCCGCCGCGCGCGTTGTAGGCGAGCTCCGTCGCGTAGCGGACCTGGAGCGACACGCCCATCTGGTAGAGCAGCCCGCGCGCGCCCCCCCAGTCGCCGGTGAGGCCCGGAGGCATCTGTGTCTCGGCCGCGAGCACCGGGCCCGCGCACAGCAGGGCCCACGCCAACATCCCCCCCACCCAGGTCTGCTTCGGCATCACCGTCCGACCTCCCCCTCGCACGCCACGGGTTCTCAATGGCAATGCCCTGGAGGATGTCCAGCCGGCCCCCGGTGCCGTCCGTCGCCTTCCCGCCACTCGCCCGGGCCTCCCGGAGGGGCTCAGGGTGCGACGAAGAACGAAGGGCCCGGCGGGGATGTCCACCACCGGGCGTCAGGGCTCGGCATCACGACAGGCCCCACGCCGTCCCGCGCGCGGAGGCGCGGGACGGGGAGCCAGGACTTCCTACTTCGCCGGCAGCGGCACGGAGCGCACGTGCAGCTCGCGCAGCTGCTTCTCGTCCACGTCGCCGGGCGCGCCTGTCATCGTGTCGGTGCCCGTCTTCGTCTTGGGGAACGGAATCACGTCGCGCAGGGACTCCGCGCCGGTCAGCAGCATCACCAGACGGTCCATGCCCAGCGCGATGCCACCGTGCGGGGGCGCGCCGAACTTGAGCGCGTCCAGCAGGAAGCCGAACTTGGTGCGCGCCTCCTCCTCGTGGATGCCCAGCGCCTGGAACACCTCCGACTGCACCTTCGGATCATGCAGGCGGATGGAGCCGCCGCCGATTTCGAAGCCGTTGAGCACCACGTCGTAGCGGTGGCACTTCACGCGGCCCGGATCCGTCAACAGGAACGGCACGTCCTCGTCGTGCGGACGGGTGAAGGCGTGGTGCGCCGCCGCCCACGTGTTCGTCTCGTCGTCGTACTCGAAGAGGGGCGGGTTGACGACCCAGAGGAACTTCCACTGGCCGCCGCTGCCGTACTCGGGGATGAGGCCCAGCTTCTTCGCCACGTGCACGCGCAGGTTCGCCATCACCGTGTGCACCAGCGACTCGCGGCCGAACTGGAACAGCAGCAGGTCGCCCGTCTTCGCGTTGCACGCCTGGTTGATGGCCAGCCGCAGCGCCGGGGTGATGGTCTTCGACAGCGGGGACTGGGTCCACTCGCCGCCCTCGCCAACCTTCGCGCGCGCCAGGCCCTTGGCGCCCGCCTGCTTGGCGAACTCCTCCAGCTTGTCGCTCTCCGCGCGGGACAGCGCCTTCTCCGCGGGGACGACCATCGCCTTGACGATGCCCTTCTCCTGCACCGCGTCCCACATCATGGGCACGCCACCCGCGGCGCCGTGCTCACGAATGAGGTCGGTGAGCACGGTGTGCTCCAGCCCGAATCGCAGGTCCGGCTTGTCGTTGCCGTACTTCGCCATGGACTCGTAGAAGTCCATCCGCTGGAACGGCGTGGGGATGTCCAGGCCCAGCACTTCCTTCCACAGCTTCTTCAGCAGCCCTTCGATGATGGTGAAGATGTCGTCCTGGGTGACGAAGCTCATCTCCACGTCGATCTGCGTGAACTCCGGCTGCCGGTCCACGCGCAGGTCCTCGTCGCGGAAGCACTTCACGATCTGGAAGTACCGGTCGAAGCCCGCGACCATGAACAGCTGCTTGTACAGCTGCGGGCTCTCCGCCAGCGCGTAGAACTTGCCCGGGTTCAACCGGCTGGGCACCAGGAAGTTGCGCGCGCCGCCCGGCGTGTACTTGCCCATGAAGGGCGTCTCCAGCTCCAGGAAGTTGTTCCCGTTCATGTACTGACGGGTCAAAGCGTTCATCTTCGAGCGCGTCATCAGCGTGCGCTGCAGGGGCCCCCGGCGCAGGTCCAGATAGCGGTGCGACAGCCGCTTCTCCTCGGACGTGTCCACGTTGTCCTCGATGAGGAACGGCGTGGGCTCCGAGCGGTTGAAGATGGTCAGGTCCGAGGCCTTCACCTCGATCTCCCCCGTCTTCATCTTCGGGTTCACGTTCTTGCCGCGCGACCAGACGCAGGGTGCCCGCGATGTCATGGGCCTCCTTGCTGTCCGGCTCGAACACCACCTGCGTCAAACCCTCGCGGTCCCGCAGGTCGATGAACACCGCGCCGCCGTGGTCGCGGCGGTTGTGCACCCAGCCGAAGAGGACGACCTCTTCGCCGATATTCGCGGCCGTGAGTTGACCGCAGGTATGGGTACGCTTGACCTCGGAGATGAACGGAACCGCCATGGAGACCGCCTGCGTTTTGTTCGGGAAGAAAGGCCGGGCACCATAGCGGATCGTGGAAACAGCGCGTCAAGCAATCCGTGGCCTGGGCCCCCACCGTCCTCCCTCGGAAGATGGACGTCGGAGCGGGCAGGATGGGGCCTCCCCGCAACCGCGAACCACATCCGGGGTTGGAGGTGACATGCAGGGGGACAAGGCCACCGGTCGTCAGCCCGCGCGGGCCATCGCGTGCCGCAAGGCCGGGCGGGTGCTGTGCGCCGTGCTGGGGGTGTTGGGAGCGGCCTCCGCCCGCGCGGAGGCCGCGGACAGCTCGCTCACGGTGGAGGCCAGCGCCGGCGGGGGCTACAGCCTCTGGAGCCTCCTGGGCGACGTGGGCGTGGGCGAGGCGACGTTCCTCACGCTCGGCTACACCGGCGCGCGTCCGGAGGCCGGCACCGCCGCCACCCACCAGCTCTCCGTGGGCGCGGACCACCTGGCGGGCGAGCACTGGCTCCTGTCCGCCATCGTCAGCCTGGGCCTGGGCAAGGGCTCCGACACCGCCCTCTCCCAGGAGCTGCCCCGGCTCAACGTCCCCGGCCTCACCGCCCGGACGGGCTATGGCAGCCAGGGCGTGCAGTTGGCGGCGGGCTACGACTCGGCGGGCTTCGACACGCTCGAGTACGGCCTGGACGCGAGCCTGGGCCTCAACCGTTACCCCCTGCGCCGGCAGCTGCTCACCGTCTCCGCGGGCGCCACCACCGTGCGCTACGCCCAGCAGGACATCCTCTGGGTGGCCCGGCCCACGCTGGGCGCGCGCCTCGTCTGGGACGGCCGCTGGGAGCTGGGCCTCCGGGCCGGCGTCTCCCTCTACAGCGATGACCCGCTCACCGCCGGCCAGTTCACCGACGCCGAGCGGAACGCCCTGGAGTCCCAACTGGAGGGCCGCGCCGCCGCCAGGAAGGCCCTGGCCGGCCTGAGACGGCGCCAGCTGCGGGATTTGGGGGCGGCCGTGACGCGGCGCATGGCGGACGTCAACGCCGGCACCGGCTTTCCCACCGCCCCGACCCGCTTCGACGTGAAGCCCTCCCTCACCTGGAGGCTGAATCCCACCGTGAAGGGTCAGGTGTCGTACGCCTTCAACCAGTACGTGCCCACGCAGGGGGTGTCCCACGTGCTCGCCTCCCGCTGGACGGTGCGCCTGGGGGACCCGGTGAGGGTGTGGGCCTCCGTGGCCCTCCAGCGGGACGTCCCGGTGGACCTGCCGGCGGAGGTCTCCGGCCTGCTCACACTCGGAGGGGAATACACGTTCTGAGCGGTCCGGAGTAAAACGGCGTCATGCTCCGAACAGTCATCACCGCCGCCGTCGGGCTGGGACTGCTGGCCACCGGCTGCGCGCCGGACAGCCAGGCACCTCTCAAGGTCTCCGTCCTCTCCCTCTCCAGCAACGGCAAATACGTCCCCACCCAGGTCGAACTCACCACCATCGAGGACATCGTCGGGCTTAAGGGCACCGTCGGCGATCTGCAAGGCGGTGCGCGCATCGTCATCGACGTGAACGATCAGGCGCTCAACAACGCGACGGAAGACACCATCGCGGAGGTGCTGATCAAGAAGTCCGGCCACGACGTGAAGGCCAGCTACATCAGCCAGAAGGATCCCACCACGGGCGAGGACATCCTCTGGCCGGCGGACTTCCACTCCTGGAACATGGTGACGTCGTATTACAACCTGGAGCGCGCCAACGAGTACTTCCGCACCGTCGGCAACCTGAAGGCGATCGACTTCGAGCCGGTCCCCACGCTCTATTACTTCCCTGAGTTCGTCATCGCGCAGAACAGCAAGGACCCCGCGCGCGACAACGCCATCTTCTACCCCATCCTCCAGTCGTTCCTGGTGCTCCCCTTCGAGGAGATCCAGCGCGCCCCCCTGCCGCTCAACGCGGGCGTGATGGCGCACGAGTACTCGCACCTGGTCTTCAACCGCCTGGCGTACGCCTCCCAGTCGTTCCCGGAGTCGTTGATCACCTGGTCGCAGGAGAGCCCCAGCCTGGGCGCCAACGTGCTCAAGTCCTTCGATGAAGGGCTCGCGGACTACCACGCCTACGGGGCCACCTGCCGCAGCCCCCACGGGTGTGATCCGGCCTTCCTCTCCAGCTCCTTCGACAACGGCCCGTTCGCCGCCGTCACCGCCGAGCGGGACATCTCCAAGACGGACCGCTGCATGAGCCAGTTGCTCTACAACAACCTCGTGTCGCAGGACGTGAACACCTTCTCGGGCAACGGCAACGAGTACAAGGTCGGCACCATCCTGGCGTCCGCGCTCTTCCAGGCGGGCCGCGCGCAGAACCAGGAGGCGGTGCTCCAGCGCGCCGTCGTCGCCGCCTACTACGACGAAAGCCCCACCAACCCCGGCATCTTCCAGCTCACCCGGAACTTCCTCGGCGACCAGACCCGGTTCAACCTGGCCCTGCCCTCGCTGGCCATCATCGGCCACATCGGGGACCTGGAGCTGCGCAAGGCCGTGTGCAACGAGCTGGTGGACCACCTGCGCATCCCTCGCGAGTGGCTCATCGGCGACAACTACTGCCCGGCCAGCACGTCGGCCGGCGCCACCTGCCCCAGCATCGTCATCGAATGAGGCCCGCTCCCTTGAACACACTGCTCAAGGCCTGCCTCGCTGGCGGCCTGCTCCTCGCCTCCCCCGCGCTCGCGCAGTCCGACGAGGACGACCCGTACGCCTATCCGGACGACGAAGCCGCCCGCGCCTCGGACAAGGCCCAGAAGGACGATGACGACGCCTACGACCGACGTCGCAAGCTGGTGGACGAAACCGACGAGTTCCGTGAGGCCGCCGAGCGAGAGAACGACGACGGCTTCGACAAGCTCTCCCGCCTGGACGACCCCAACCTGGGCGTCGCGGTGGAACTGGGCGCCGGCGTGCTCCTGATGGACAGTGCCCGGGGCAACTTCTCCGACAACCGGCCCGCCGTGGGCGTGCGCGCCACGTGGGAGTTCGGCCGCTCGCTCGACAACGAGCCCCTGCGTGAAGCCCTCTTCGCCGACCTGCGCTGGCTCTACAGCAGCCTCAGTGACGGCACGACTTTCATCAAGGGGGACACGCGGCTTCACTACTTCACCCTCGCGCCCGCCTACCTGTTGCGCTTCGGTCAGTCCGCCTTCGGCATCTACGCGCAGGCAGGCGGCGGCATCGCCTACCAGAACACCGGCATCACCGTGGGCGACGACGAGACGAAGGTGAACGGCCTCAAGCCCGTCATCCAGTACGGCATCGGCCTGCGAGGGCGTCCCGAGCTCTCACGCACCCTGCACCTGACCGTCCGCCTCGAGGCCATGGGCCTGCGCCGGGGCTACGCCAACGACTTCTTCGTCGGTGCCAGCGCCGGCGTCGGCTTCTGAACCGCGTTCCCCAGCCCCCGCCTGACATCCCAAGGCGCTGGGCGGCTGGCATGTCCCCTGCTTACATCCGCGCCGGGTGGGGGAGTCAGGGGCGCTGGGCCGGAGGTGGAAGATGAAGGGCGTTCAGCAACAGGGTCAGGGACAGGGCAAGCACTGGGATCCGGTGTGCGGCAGGCACCTGGAGGCCCCGGAGGGCCATCCATCGTCGGAGTACAAGAGGCGCCGGTATTTCTTCTGTTCGGAGGACTGCCGCACCGCCTTCGAGCGTCAGGCGGAGCGCTTCCGTCTCAACGAACTGGCCAGGGCCGGCGCGCTGATGTCACCGGGCCGCGTGCGCTGGGGGCTTGCGTAGATGCTTGGCGGCGTCACGCCGCCTGACGCAGGTCCTTGAGGCGCAGGGACAGCTTGCGCTGGCCCCGGAAGGTGTCGAAGCCGGCCTGGAAGGCCAGGTCCACCGGCCCCTCCACCATGGACACGCGGTCCGCCATGCCAAAGCCGATGGCGTCCAGCTCCGGCGCGTCCAGCAGCGCGAGCTTGAGGTGCCCGGCGCCACTGACGCCGGACTTTGCGGGCAGCACGCGCGGACGCGCCGTCTGGCCCCGCAGCACCAGCACCGGCTCCGGGTTGCCCTGACCGAAGGGCCCCAGCCGCTGGAGCGATTCCACCGCGGAGGCATCCAGGTCGCTGGGGTTCACCACCGCGTCCACGCGGCAGCGGGGAATCAGGTCCTCGGGCGTCAGCCGCTGGAAGGCGATCTTCTCGAAGGCCGCGCGGAAGGCGGGCAGGTTCCCCGCGTCGATGGTGAGCCCCGCGGCGTGCTTGTGGCCGCCGTAGCGCGCGAGCAGGTCCGAGCAGCCGGTGAGCGCGTCGTACAGGTGGAACGCCTCGATGCTGCGCGCCGAGCCCTTCCCCACCCCGTCCTTCACGCCCACCATCACCGTGGGCCGGTGGTAGCGCTCCACCACGCGCGACGCGACGATGCCGATGACGCCCGGGTGCCAGCCCTCGTCGTAGAGCACGAACCCGCGCGCGTCCTTGTGCTCCTCCGCCTGCGCCAGCGCCTGCGTGAGGATGCCGCTCTCGATGCCCTGGCGCTCCGCGTTCGCGCGGTCCAGCACCTGCGCCAGCGAGCGCGCCGTCTCCACGGAGTCCGCGCACAGCAACTGGAGGCCCAGCGACGCGTCGTGCAGCCGTCCGGCGGCGTTGATGCGGGGCCCCAGGCGGAAGCCCACCTGCCCCGCGGTGACGACGGCGTCCGGCTCCAGCCCGGCCACCTCCTTCAGCGCGCGGATGCCGGGACGGCGGCCCTGGGACAATTCCTGGAGGCCGTGCGCCACCAGGATGCGGTTGGCGCCGGTGAGCGGCACCACATCCGCCACGGTGGCCAGCGCCACCAGGTCCATCAAAGCCTTGAGGTTGGGCTCCTTGCGCGTGGCGAAGAAGCCGTCGTCGCGCAGGCGCTTGCGCAGGCCCATGCAAAGGTTGAAGGCCACCCCCGCCGCGCACAGCACCTTGGTGGGGTACTCGCAGCCGGGCTGGTGCGGGTTGAGCACGGCCACCGCGGGCGGCAGCGTGGGCGGCACCGTGTGGTGGTCCACCACCACGACGTCCAGGCCCATCTCCCGCGCGCGGGCGATCTCCGCCACGGACGTGATGCCGCAGTCCAGCGTCACCAACAGGCGCGTGCCGTCCTGCGCGATGCGCTCCACCGCGCCCAGGTTGAGGCCGTAGCCCTCGTCCAGCCGGTGCGGGATGTACGTGGCGGGAGCCGCGCCCAGGTCCTTGAGGAACAGGTACATGAGCGACGTGGAGCTGACGCCGTCCACGTCGTAGTCCCCGTAGAGCGTCACCTTCTCCTTGAGGCGCAGCGCGCGGAGGATGCGCTCCACCGCGCCCGTCATGCCCTTCATCCGGAACGGGTCCGGCAGGTCCGCAAGGCGGTCCGACAGGAACGCGGACGCGGCCTCCGGCGTGCGGTAGCCGCGGTGCAGCAACACCCTCGCCGCCAACGGGTGCAGCGAGAGCTCTCCCGCCAGCAACCCGACCTCCTGCTCAACGACGTCTGGAAGCAACCACCGCATGGTGAAGGACAGTACCTCAGACGTCCGACCATGGCAGGCCAACCCGTCCTCCCACCTCTCCCTCCTGCGCGGTTGTTCAGACGTGCGCTCGCCTGGCTTCCTGCTTCCAACCTGCACGGCAGGTGCGCGGTGCCCAGCTTGAAAGCACACCACCGGACACAGCGAGGTTGCGCATGCTTCGAAGGACCCTCCAGGGCGGCGCCCTGCTCGTCACCGTGCTGTGCGCGGGCAGCGCGCTGGCGGCGGAGAAGAAGCAGGGGGATGTGAATGTGTTCCTGCGCGGCGGCGTGGGCGACTACACGGGCGACCTGGGAGACCTGTCCAGCACGGGACCCCTGTGGGGCCTGACGCTCAACGTGCAGCCCACCACCTTCCTGGGCCTGGAGGTCGGCTACGAGGGCTCGCGGAACAAGGTGAGCGACACGCGCCTCTTCGACGGGCCCTCGCTGGTGCGCAACGGAGGCAGCGCGCTCATCAAGGTGTCCCCGCCCTTCCTCACCGCGGTGCGCCCCTTCGCGGGCGTGGGCCTGGGCCTGTCCTACGTGGACGTGCGCGGCGCCGGCGCGGGCCTCTACGACTCGGACATGATGGAGGAGGTGCCGCTCGCGGTGGGCCTGGAGTTCAACACCGGGGGCCTCACCGCCGGCGTGCGCGG
Source organism: Myxococcaceae bacterium (assembly GCA_004173515.1). Classification (GTDB taxonomy): domain Bacteria; phylum Myxococcota; class Myxococcia; order Myxococcales; family Myxococcaceae; genus Corallococcus. The sequence continues at coordinate 10,631 of SECN01000284.1, forward strand.
CACGTACCGCGTCCTCATCGACCAGGACTTCGCGGACGTCGCGGCCAACGACAACGGCGGCGGGCTGATGGACGCGTCGCTCACGCTGGGCGCGCGCTTCTAGCGAAAAAGCGAAGGGCCCTGCCTTCCGTGAAGGAAGCAGGGCCCCTGTGCTTCAGGCGGCGAAGGACAGCTCAGGCCGCCTTCGGCTCCTGCTTGGCATCCGAGTGCGAGTCACGGTGCGCCGTGCGCTCGTCCAGCCAGATGACCACGGGGCTGGCGATGTACACGGACGAGTAGGTGCCCACGAGGATGCCCACCAGCATCGCCATGGCGAAGTCGAAGATCTCGCCCACGCCGAAGATGAGCAGACCGATGAGCGACAGCGCCGTCACGCCGGAGGTGAGGATGGTGCGCCCCAGCGTGTCGTTGACGGCGATGTTGATGATCTCCGGCAGCGGCTTGCCCTTGTACTTCACCATGTCCTCGCGGATGCGGTCGTAGATGACGATGGTGTCGTTCACCGAGTAGCCCACGATGGTGAGCAGCGCGGCGATGGACGTGAGGTTGAACTCGCGCTGGCTCACCAGGTAGTAGCCCGCCACCATGATGACGTCGTGGAGCATGGCGAGCAGCGCCCCCGGGCCGAACTTGAAGTCGAACCGGAACGCCACGTAGATGAGGATGGCGACCATGGAGTACAGCAGCGCCATCACGCCGCGGTTGCGAAGCTGCTTGCCCACCTGCGGGCCCACGTAGTCCACGCGGCGTTGCTCGAAGTCAGGCTTGTCCATGCCAGCGCCCAGCGCGGCGAACACCTTGTCCGCCATGCCGCTCGCGACGACCTGGTAGTCGAAGCCGTTGCCGCCCTGGTTCGCGCCCAGGTCCCGCACCTCCTGCACGCCGATGCCGGCGCCCTCCACGGCCTTCTTCACCGCTTCGGGGGACATGGGCTGCGCGGAGCGGAAGTTGACGATGCCGTTCGCCATGTCGGCGTACACGTTGCGCGTCTCGCCCAGGCCCTGGATGGCGGCCTTGGCCTGCTCGGCGTTCGTCTCGGTGAGCTGCGTGACGCCGCCCATGCGCAGCAGGAAGGAGTTCTCCTCGGCCGCGCCCACGCCCTGCACGCTGACGTCGTGCAGACCGCCCTTCTGCGCGCGCTCACGCACCTGCTCCGCCGTGGTGGGCGTGTTGTACTTCAGCTCCACCACCGTGCCGCCGGCGAAGTCCACGCCGAAGTTGAACCCCACCGTGGCGATGCCAACGATGATGGCCAGGTTGATGATGGTGGAGATGAAGAGCGCCTGCTTGCGCTTGCTGATGAAGTCGAAGTTCGTCTTGTGCTTGAGAATCTGCATGGCGGGTTCCCGTGGCGCCTGCGCCGGTTAGACCGACACCGACTGCGCATTACGGCCGTGGACGAAGTAGGTCGTGATGACGCGCGTCACGACGATGGACGTGAACAGCGACGCCAACAGACCCACGATGAGCGTGGTGGCGAAGCCGCGGACGGGACCCGTTCCGGTGAAGAACAGGATGAAGCCCGCGATGAGCGTCGTCACGTGCGCGTCGAAGATGGTCCAGAAGGCGCGGTCGTAGCCCTGGTCCACCGCGGCGCGCGCGGACTTGCCGTGCGACAGCTCCTCGCGGATGCGCTCGTTGATGAGCACGTTCGCATCCACCGCGATGCCCAGCGTCAGCACGAACCCCGCGATGCCCGGCAGCGTCAGCGTCGCGTTGAAGAACGCGAGGCCCGCCAGGATGAGCAGACCGTTGAGCAGCAGCGCCACGTCCGCGATGAGGCCGGACTTGCGGTAGTAGATGGCCATGAAGACGACGACGAGCGCCAGGCCCACCAGCGCCGCCAGGCTGCCCTTCTTGATGAGCTCGTCGCCCAGCGTCGCACCGACCTGACGGATTTCGCCCACCGTCACCGGCGCGGGCAGCGCGCCCGCCTTGAGCACCAGCGCCAGCGTCTGCGCCTCGCCCAGCCACTCCTCGAAGCTGCGCGAGCCCGCGCGGCCCATGGTGATGCGCGCGCGGCCGCCGCCAATCTTCTCGTTGATGTTCGGCGCGGTGTGCACGTTGTCGTCCAGCACGATGGCCATGCGACGGCCCACACCCGCCTCGGTGAGCTTCTCGAACTCGCGAGCGCCCGCCGGGTCGAAGGCGATGTTCACCTCCGGCTCGTTCATCTGGCTGACGGACGCGTCCGCGCCCGACAGGCTCTCACCCGTCAGCGGCACGTTCTTGTCCACCAGGAAGCTGCGGTACGCGATGCAGTCGTTCTTCTTCACCGGGTTGGCCACGCACTGGGTCAGCACGTCGCGGCCTTCGGGCGCCTTGTCCTTCGCGTACGCCAGCAGCGCCTCGCGGTTGGGCGAGGACAGCTGCGGGAAGCCTTCGTCCTGCGCCAGCGTGATGTTGCTGCCCTCCGGCGGCGGGCTCTGGGTGAACATCTGCGCGAAGACCTGGGGGTTGGTGTCGTCCACCATCCGGAACTCCAGCTGCGCGGTGGTGCCCACCAGCTCCTTGGCCTGCTCCGGGTTGCTGCGGCCCGGCAGGGAGATCTGGATGGAGTCGGTGCCCAGCTTGCGCACGTCCACTTCCGCCACGCCCCACTTGTCGATGCGGCGGCGGATGACGAGCATCGCCTGGTCCACGGCCTCGTCGCGGAAGCGGTTCACCTGGCCCTCGTCCGGCTTGAGCACCAGCGTGCCGCCAGCCGCTCCGGGTCCGTGTCCGCCGTCACCTCGCCCAGCTTCTTGTCGTTGACGTACGTGGCGATCTGCTGGCCACGGCGCTCGGTGCGCTTCTGGAGCGCCGTCTTGGTGTCCACGCGCATGACCATGTGGATGCCGCCCTGCAGGTCCAGCCCCAGGTTCAGGCGGTACTTGGCGGGAGGCGCCCACGCGGGCAGCCGCTTCTCCAGCACGGCGATGTTGTTGCGCTCGGCGCGATCCAACACCACCAGCGAGTAGTACGTCGGGACGAGGAACCAGATCGTTCCCAGCGTCACCGCGACAATCATTCCGAACTTCCACCACCAGCCGCGGTCCATTTACTTGTCCTCCTTCTTCTCAGCGGAGGGCGCCGTCGGGGCCGCAGCCGCCGGAACGGTTCCCTTCGCACTGACAGCCGTCTTGAGCACACGCACGCGCACGCCGCTGGCGATCTCCACGGTCACGGTGCTGTCATCCACCTGGTGGATGCGCCCGAGGATGCCGCCGGACGTCACGACGTCATCCCCCTTCTTCAGGCCCGCCAGCAGCGCGCGGTGCTCCTTGAGCTGCTTCTGCTGGGGGCGAATCATCACGAAGTACATGATGGCCACCAGCACGGCGAGGAAGCCGAAGGTCCCCAGGGGAGAACCGGCCCCGGCCTGCGCGAGAATCAGGAAACTGTCAGCCACTCACTGCCTCGTGGTTTGAAGGGAGGATTCGGAAGAAATCCGTGTGTGCCCCGTCCCCGGCCTGCGGGTGGGGGCAAAACATCCGAAAGGGTGGCCTCTTACCAAGGGCGCCCCATGTGAGCAAGTGAACGCCGGAAGCGCGGCAATCCCGTTGGTCGCTCACCGACCACGGGTCCGCTCGGCCTCCTGGGCGTGGGCACGGGCCCGGAAGTCCTTCGCGAACGAAGCGAACCGGTCCTCGGAGATGGCCCTGCGCACATCCGCCATCAGGGTGAGGAAGTAGTGCAGGTTGTGCAACGTGTTGAGGCGCATCGCGAGGATCTCCCCCGCCGCGAACAGGTGGCGCAGGTAGGCCCGGCTGAAGGTCCGGCAGGTGTAGCAGGAGCACGCCGGGTCCACCGGCCGGGGGTCCTTGGCGTAGGCCGCGTTGCGGATGACGAGCTTGCCCTCCGACGTGAAGAGCAGGCCGTTGCGGGCGCACCGGGTGGGCAGCACGCAGTCGAACATGTCCACGCCCTGCTCCACGCACGTCACCAGGTCCAGCGGCGTCCCCACGCCCATCAGGTACCGGGGCTTGTCGCGGGGCAAAAGCGGCGCGGAGTACGCCACGCCCGCGTGCATCGCCTCGGGGGCCTCACCCACGGAGTAGCCGCCCAGCGCGTACCCGGGCAGGTCCACCGCGCAGATCTCCTCCGCGTGGCGCTTGCGCAGGTCCTCGTGCAGGCCGCCCTGGACGATGCCGAAGAGCGACGAGCGCTCGCGGCTCCAGGCCTTCACGCACCGGTGCAGCCAGCGCGTGGTGCGGGCCAGGGACTTCTCCAGGTAGGAACGGTCCTCTGTGGACGGGGGGCACTCGTCGAACGCCATGATGACGTCCGCGCCCAGCGTCTCCTGGATGGAGATGGAGCGCTCCGGCGACAGCGAATGACGCGAGCCGTCCAGGTGCGACTGGAACGCGGCGCCCTCCTCCGTGATCTTCCGCTTCTCCGACAGGCTGAACACCTGGAAGCCGCCGCTGTCGGTGAGCATGGGGCGGTCCCAGGAGATGAAGCGGTGCAGGCCTCCCATCTCCTGGATGAGCGGCTCTCCGGGGCGGAGCATCAGGTGGTAGGTGTTGCCCAGGATGATCTGCGCATCCAGGTTGACGAGGTCGTCGGGGCCCACGCCCTTGACGCTGCCCACGGTGCCCACGGGCATGAAGATGGGCGTCTCGATGGGGCCGTGGGGCGTGTGCAGCCGCCCGCGGCGGGCCTTGGTGCCGGAGTCCTCGTGCAACAGCTCGAAGCGCACCAGCCCCGGGGGCACGCGGGTATCGCCCTTCTCCTTGCGCTGCTCGTCGACCACGGCACTCACTCCTTCACCAACATGGCATCGCCGTAACTGAAGAACCGGTAGCCCGCGCGCACGGCCTCTTGGTACGCGGCGAGGGTGCGCTCACGGCCCAGGAGCGCGCTCACCAGCATCACCAGCGTGGAGCGCGGGAGGTGGAAGTTCGTGAGGAGCACGTCCACCTGGCGGAAGACATAGCCGGGGCGGATGAACATCGCCGTCTCGCCGGGCCCGGAGCGCAGCCGGCCCGTCTGGGGGTCGGTGGCGGACTCCAGGGTGCGCACCACGGTGGTGCCCACGGCGACCACGCGGCGCCCCTCCGCCTTCGCGGCGTTCACGGCGGCGGCGGTGGCCTCCGGCACGGTAAAGCGCTCCGGGTGCATGTGATGCTTGTCCAGCACCTCCTCGCGCACGGGGAGGAAGGTGCCGGGCCCCACGTCGAGCGTCACCTCCACGCGGGAGATGCCTCGCGCCGAGAGGCTCGCGAACACGGCCTCGGTGAAGTGCAGCCCGGCGGTGGGCGCGGCCACGGCGCCGGAGGCGCGCGCGTACACGGTCTGGTAGCGCTCGGCGTCGGCGGCCTCGGGCTCCCGCGTGATGTAGGGCGGCAGGGGCAGTCGGCCGGCGGCGTCCAGGAGTGACGCCAGGGAGGCCCCAGGAGCGGCATGGAAGCGCACCCGGTACTCCCCTCCCCCCAGGGCCCCCAGGACCTCGGCGGACAGGCCCCCGGCGAAGGTGAGGGACTGGCCGGGCTTGAGGCCCTTGGACGCCTGTCCCAGGCAGACCCACTCGAGCGACTCGGGAGCGCCGCCCAGCGCGGCGGAGGTCAGCGTGGAGGTCGCGGCGGGCCGGACCACCAGCAGCTCGACGCGGCCGCCGGTGTCGGTCTTCTGGCCCAGCAGGCGGGCGGGGATGACGCGCGCGTCGTTGAGGACCAGCAGGTCGCCGTCGCGCAGCAGGTCCCCCAGGTCGGTGAAGCGCTGGTGGCTCCACGCGCCGGTTGCGCGGCTGACGACCATCAGGCGCGACGCGTCCCGGTGGGGCAGCGGGGCCTGGGCGATCTGCGCCTCGGGGAGTTCGAAATCGTAGTCGGAGAGGAGGGACGACACGGGGGCAGCGCTTGTAGCAGTCCCCGCGCCCTCGCGGAACCGGCGAGGCGGATAGGGTCAGTAGAGCTGCTGGAACTCGGCGCCCGGGTAGTAGTGGGAGAGGATGTCCCGGTACCCCTTGCCCTGGTCGGCGAGCGCCTTGGCGCCCCACTGGCAGAGGCCCGCGCCGTGGCCGAAGCCGCGCCCGGTGAAGACGTAGCCCTTGCCGGAGGCCTCCACGTCGAAGTCCAGGCTCTTGAGCCGCGTGTAGCCCAGCTTGCGCCGGAACTGCACGCCGTCCACGGAGGAGCCATCCCCCAGCACCACCCGCGTCACCCGGTGCGTGGCGGTGCGGCCGGTGACGCGCATGCCGTCCGGAGACGATTTCAGGGCCTTGCGCAGCTCGCCTTCGGAGAGGGTCGCGGACCAGCGGCTGGCCGGCAGCTTGCCGCAGGGGCAGTCGACGGGCTTGAGGTACGGCAGGTTCCGCCCGAGCGCGTCCTGGCCGGACTCGGTGTGGCCGCCGCAGGAGGCATGGAAGTAGGCCTCGATGGGGGCCAGGTCGTACGTCAGCACCTCGCCGCGAGTGGCCTCGACCGCGGCGCGGGTCTTCGCGTCCTCGCGATTGACGCCGCCGTACACCTGATGGAGCACGCTGCTGCCCATGTGGAAGGCGGCACCGTACGAGTCCAGCTTCTTCTGCAACGCATAGGTGCGAGCGGCGACGGCCTGGGCCTTGAGGGCCTCCAGCGGAAAGGACACCGGCATCTCGCTGCCGAGCACCGCCGCCAGGTAGTCCTCCAGGGGGATGACGTTGATGAGCTGGAGGCTGTCGCGGAAGACGCGCACTACGACGTCGCCGCGCACCTGCGAGCTGCCGGCCTTGAGGGGTTCATTGCCAGGTCCGCCCGCGTCCAGGGACTCCAGCCCGCCTCGAAAGCGAACGGCATCGCCCAGCACGGGAGCGCCGTTGACCTCCAGCCGCCCGCTCCGACGGCGCACGGTGGCCTGCCCCGCGCTGAGGGCCACGAAGGCGCCGTCCTCGGCATCTGGCCCGAAGCCAAGCCCGCGACCGCTCACGCGGACTTCGTCCCCGGGGTCATCCATGGCAATGCGCATCGTCTCCACGGCGAACGCCCGCGACGAGGCGAGCAGGAGCAGCAGCAGTGCCACACGTTGCAACATGGTCGAACAGTCTAGGGGCGTGGCGATCCGCCTCAAGAAATCGACCGAAGGACAGGACGCACGCACACAGCGAGCTTCTGTAGCGCAACCGCCAGTCCCGAGAACCAAAGAGCACGCACTGCCCGGCGGGGACTCGGGTGGATGCTCACCGCCCCCCCTTACAAACCATCAGCCCGCAGGGGACCGATGTGGCCGGCGAAAACGTCCGGCGGATGCCGCAGAATGGCCCCTGCGTGACTGCCTCCGTGCCCGAAGCCTCCCGCCTGTCCACCGAAGCCCTCGGCGCGGCCCTGCGCCAACTGGAGCCGCGAGTGGCTGCGGTATTGCTGCGCCGGCTCGTCGAACGCCGCCCGCTGGAGGAGTGCGCGAGCTGGTACGGCATCTCCACGGATGCCTTCTCGGTGTTGCTGCTGCGCTCCGCCGTGGCACTGGCCCGACATGCGGGACAGCCCGCGAGGGCACCCGACGGAGCAGAGGAGGCCGCCGCCTGGGAACGCATGCTGGCCGCCGCCGTGGAGCGAGACACAGCCCCCGTCCCCGTAGCACTTGCCCCCGTGGCGCAGGTGTGCAGACGCGTGCACGAACTGGGGCCCGAGATGGAGAGCGCGCTGGCGCAAGCCGCACAGGTGGAGGCGGACTCGCCCGGAAGGGCCCGGGAGGAATGGCTGCGGAGACTGGCCGTGGCCGCGCTCCTCGCCCTGACCGCCTGGCTGTACTGGAGCCGGCCCCCCGAACCCGAACCCAGGCCCGAGCGCCGCATGCGTTCCCCGGAGCGTCGCCAGGCTCCGTCCGATCGTCCTTGAGCCGAAACGGATCCAGGCTGGGGCGCCCGGCCGGGAACGGACGTCGCCAGTCCCCCGAGCCGGTGGGAGCCCCTTCCGAGGCGTCGGGGTGGACGGAGCCGGGAGCAGACGCATATGGGTAGGGCATGCGAGCAACCGGGTCGTGGCTGGCAATCCTCGTCGTGGGAATCGGGCTGGCAGGCTGCGCGAAGCACGTGGACACCCGGGTGGCCGGGGACGACGACGCGGCCATCGACGGTGTCACGGCGCGCCTGGAAGAACTCCGGGCCCGTGAGCAGGAGGACGATCTGGACTGCGCGGAGCAGTGCGACGTCTCCGCGAAGACGTGCGCCACGGCGGAGCAGCTCTGTGGGCTGGTGGACCGCAACGCGGACCGCGACGACCTGCCGCCGCGCTGCGCGAAGGCCCGCGAGCAGTGCGCGGGCGCGGGAGACGGCTGCGCGCGGTGCCAGGCCGGCTGAGCCCCCGAGCGGTGAGGCCCCCCCACCGGGAGACGCTCGCCCATGCGTCCCCCGTGGCTCCATGCCTATGATGGGTCCGACTTCAGGAGCCTCACCCATGACCATGCGCCTTCCCCTGTTCCTCGCTGCTTCGTCGCTCCTGCTGGCGACGCCCGTCCTCGCGGAGGATGAAGGCCTGTCGCCGGAGAAGGTGGCGGCCATCCAACGTGACGAAGCGGCGGTCCAGACGAAGGTGCAGGCGGCCTACGGCAACCGGAAGCCGTCGGAGATGAGCAACGCGGAGCGCGGCCAGGCCATCCGGGATCAGCAGGCGGAAGCCGCCAAGGTCATGGAGAAGCACGGCATCTCCACGAAGGAATACGCCAACTACACGGCGAGGATGACGCCGGAAGACAACGCGCGCGCCGCCAACGAGTCCAAGCGACTCGAGGACAAGGCCAAGGCCGAAAAGGAAGCCGAGGCGAAGAAGCTCGCCGCCGGCGACCAGGAGGTCCACATCCAACAGGGCTTCAGCGACGCGGAGCCCGTGGAGATGGAATCCGCGGAGGGAGCAGAGGTGTCCGTCGACGTCGACGCGAACCTGGAGTCCACACCGCCCGTGGACGTCGGAAGCATGGGGGGAGATGCACCCGCGGCCCCGCCTGCCCGGAAGGCGTCGAAGTCGAAATCCCAACGCACCCCGTAGCACTTGCGCCGCGCACAAGCGGCGAAGCCCGTCGCGCGGCCTCCCCCGCGCACACGAGGCGCGCGGGAGGCCTGACCGTCAGCGGCCTGACTCCCGGGAGCGGGCCTGCCACACCTCGTCGTACGGGCAGGAGCAGTCGGTCTCTTCGGGTTCGGGATAGGCGTACGTCTCGCCCTTGTAGTTGCGGAACAGGGTCTCCCGCTCTCCGCGCTCGATGACGTAGTCGGGCTGCAGGGTGACCTTCCCGCCGCCCCCCGGAAGGTCCACCGCGAGGTGCGGCACGGCGAGCCCGGTGGTGTGTCCGCGAAGCTGCTGGAGGATCTCCAGCCCCTTGGAGATGGGCGTGCGCAGGTGCTCGCACCCTTCCGCGACGTCCATCTGGTGCAGGTAGTACGGACGCACGCGGCTGCGCAGCAGCTTGTGGGACAGCTCCTTGATGATCCGAGCGTCCGAATTGAGCTGCCGCATCAGCACGGCCTGGTTCTCCACGGGCACGCCATGGTCCACCAGCCGCTCACACGCCTCCCGGGCCTCGGGGGTCACTTCCTTCGGATGGTTGAAGTGGGTGATGACGTAGACGGGCGCGTACCGGCGAAGCAGTCGCGCGAGCGAATCCGTCACCCGCATGGGCAGCACCACCGGCACCCGCGTCCCGATGCGGATCATCTCCACATGCGGAATCTCGCTCAGCGGCGCGAGCAGCGACTCCAGCCGCTCCTCGCCCAGGAGGAACGGATCCCCACCGGAGATGAGCACGTCGCGGACTTCCGGGTGATTGCGGACGTAGTCGATGCCCCGGCGCATCTGGTCCCGCGTGAGTTCCGCCTCCCCGCCCTTGGTGATGCGGCGCCGGGTGCAGTGGCGGCAGTAGACCGAACACGTATCGATGGCCAGGAACAGCACCCGGTCCGGATACTTGTGGACGATGCACTCCTCGGGGCGCGTCTTGTCCTCGCCGAGCGGATCCTCCAGCTCCCCGGGCCGCACACGGGCCTCGGCCCGCACGGACGAGCGACCAGGGGCGCGGCGGCGACTGCGGAGGAATCCATCACGCGGCCTTCGGCTGCTCCCGCCACCACGCCTGACCGGACTCCGGCAGCGTGTCGATGGGATCGTAGTACTCGTACTTGCGATCAAGTGCCTCGGGGTCGTTCGCCTCGACACTCGTGCGGTAGTTCTTGGTCCAGTAGGAGATGCCGCGCTCGCGGTCGTACTCCGCCACCTGGTGGATCCACCGCTTGCCCACGAACGGCACGTCACAGACGATGCGCGGCGTCGCGAAGCCCGGCATGTAGCCCATGATGTCGTGCTGGAGCTTCTGCGCCTGCGCCACCGACAGCCGCCAATGCTCGCTGTTGGGGATCATGTCGCACATGTAGAAGTAGTACGGCAGGATCTTCGCGTGGTCGAGCAGCGTGAAGCACAGGTCCAGCAGCGCCTTGGGGCTGTCGTTCACGCCCCGCAGCAGCACGCCCTGGTTGCGCACGTCGCGGAAGCCCATGTCGAGCAGCTTGCGCACCGCCTTGCCCACCAGCGGCGTGAGCTGCTGCGCGTGGTTGACGTGCGTGTGCAGCGCCAGGTCCACGCCGCGCTCGACGGCCTTCTTCGCCAGCCGGTCCAACCCCGCCAGGACGCTGTCCTGGAGGAAGTGCTGCGGCAGGGCCATGAGCCCCTTGCTGGCGAGCCGGATGTCCCGGATGTTCGGGATGTCCATCAGCGCGCTGACGAACGGCTCCAGCGCCTGGATGGGCAGGTTCGCGATGTCGCCACCGGACACCACCACGTCGCGCACGGTGGGCGTGCGGCGCAGGTAGTCCAGCATCTGCTCGTAGCGTTCCTTCTGGCCCGTCGCGAACTTGTGCTTGGACACCTGGGGCACGTCATTGCCCACCAGGTCCATGCGGGTGCAGTGGCCGCAGTACTGCGGGCAGGTGGGCAGCATCTCCGCCAGCACCTTGGTCGGATAGCGGTGCGTCAGGCCCTCGACGACCCACATGTCCGCTTCGTGGAGGCTGTCGCGGCTGGCGCGCGGGTGGTTGGCCCAGTCGGTGCGGCGGTCCGCGAGCGCCGGCAACATGTACCGGCGGACGGGGTCCTGCCACAGGTCCTCCAGGCTCATGGTGTTGAGCATCTGGGGCGGGACGAGGATGGACATCGTCGCCCGCTCCTTCTGGTCCAGCTCCATGCTCATGGCCAGGTCGTCGGGCAGAAGTTCCCCGAGCGTCGCCTTCAGCTCCCGCAAGTTCTTCACGGTGTGCTTGCGCTGCCAGACGGAGCTCTCCCACTCCGCTTGGGTGACGTCCTTGAAGCCCGGGATGCGCCGCCAGTCGGGCTCCACGAACTCCTTGCGGAGCGGATAGGTGAACGGCTGCTGCGCGGGGCCAGCGTCGGGCTTGCCTCGGTTGGACGTCGTGCTCATGGACACATCACCTCAACGAATGGAGCGTCTGCGGCGAGGCGTCATAGCCCGCCCCCCAACATCCCTGCTCAACAATCGCAGAGGGCACAAGATGCCCTCTGGTCGGCCGTCTCCGTTCAGCTCACCGGGACGTTGATCAACTTGGCGACGTTCCCCTCTTCGATGGTGACGACCTGCGGCTTGGTCGACTTGCCGTTGAGCTTGAAGACGACCTTGCGCTTGCCGACTGGAAGGCTGAGCGGGTTGCCCAGCGGCACGGGACTGACCCGCCCCGTGTTCTTCCCATCCACCCAGATTTGAGCGCCCGCCGGAGAGGTGCTGCAGGCGAACTTGCCCACCGCGTTGCTCGGCGCCGGCTTGGGAGGCTTCGGCTGCGTTGGCGCCACGACGACAGGGGTGGGCTTGGGCGGCTTGGGCTTCGGCGGCTCGGGCGTGGGCGTGGGCGTCGGGTCGGGCACCGCCTCCAGCTTGAAGGCGACCTTGACCTCGGCGTCACCGGAGGACTTGAACTCGCCCGTGTAGGGTTTGAAGCCCTCGCGCTTCGCCGTGAAGCTGTACGTCTTGCCAATCTCCAGGTCGGCGAGCCGGGCCCCGGGAACCTTCCCCAGGGACTTGCCGTCCACCAGGATCTCCGCGCCGTCCTGGCCCTCGAACGAGGCTGTGAACGTCTTCGGAGCCGGCGGAGCAACGGGCGTGTCCGGGGGTGGCTCGGGCGTGGTCGGCGGAGGATTGTTCACGGCCACCGGCGGAGGCGTGACGGGCGGAGACTCCTTCGGGGCGGCGTTGGACTTCAGGACCAGCGGGACGACGGTCGCCTCCTGTCCCGCCATGACCTCGATCTGCTGCGACGTGGGCTGGTAGTCCGGGGCGGTGGCCTTGACCTGATGCACGCCAGCGGAGAGCTCCACCACTTCGTTGGCCTTCACGGGCTCCCCGTCCACCAGGACCGTGGCGCCAATGGGCCGCACGACGAAGTTGACGTACCCCGTGGAAGAACCACGCACCGCGAACACCACTCCAGCGATGAGCAGGAGGGCCACCGCGGCGGCCGCGCCGATGATGGCGGGCTTGGGAATCGGCTTCTTGCCTCCCGTCGCCTGGGGCTTGGGTTTGACGGGCTTGGCAGCCGCCTTGACGGGAACCGCCGCCTTGGCGCCCTTGGGGGCCTTCTGGGGGATGGTGGCCGGCCCATCGGGCTCGTCGTCGTAGCGCGGGTCGTCGGGGTCCTGAGAACCGTTGTCGTAGTCGTCCTGACCGTCATCGCCGAACTCGTCCGCACGGTCGTCGTAGCCATCGTCCGGCGCAGCGGCCTGCGCCTGGGGACGCAGCCCGTTGTGGCGCGAGCCCACCGGAACGGTGATGTTGCCCGTCGTCTCCTCTTCCTCCGGGTCCAGCACCGGGGCGGCGGATCCACCGCGCCCCCGCGACGCAGGCGCGGTCGGAGCCGGACCAATCATCGTGGCGCCGCCATAGGCCTCGCCACCTTCGTCCCCGATGATGACCTGGGACTTGGGTCCACTCTTGTTCTTGCCGCGAGGCCCGTCATCCCGCCCGAAGGGCGAGGCGCTGGTGTGATTCCCGGCCCGGTCGATGGGGTTCTCCGACCGGCCCGTGATGCTGTCATCCACCACGACGCTGCTGTCGGCGATCCGGGTCTCCGGGGGACGGAGCGCATGCGTCGAATCGACGATCTGCGTCTTGTCCGCGGCGCCATCCATCTCCGCCAGTTCCTCGGCGCTTGGAGGAGGGATGTAACCAGGCGCGGGCTGCGCGGGCGCCGTTGAAGCGCGCCCCGCGGGTGAACCGGACGCCGCCGCGGAAGAGCGCTTCTGCGAGGTCGGACGGGGCGCCGGAGGAGGCGGAACCGTCACGCCCGAGTGCTCGATCTGGTCCGGACGTTCGACGGAGGCATAGCGCTCCATCTTCTCCGCCTCACGCAGCATGTCCTCGGCGAAGGCCTCCTTCATGAAGCTGGACAGGTGCTTGGACGAATAGATGGCGTCCCCCGCGAGGAGGAAACGCATCAGATCCTCCTGGAGGTCCGACGCCCACTGGTAGCGGTCCTCGGGCTCACGCGCGAGCGCCTTGAGGACGACCTTCTCCAGCCCCGCGGAGATGTTCGGATTGAACTCGCGAGGCAGCGGGATGTCCGCGTTGCGCACCTTCTCCAGGGTGGAGAAGTCCGACTCGCCCACGAACAGCTTCTCGCCCGTGAGCATTTCGTACAGCAGGACGCCGACGGCGAAGATGTCGCTGCGCCGGTCGATGGGCATGCCCCGGACCTGCTCCGGGCTCATGTAGCCGAACTTTCCCTTGAGGATGCCGGCCTGCGTCTTCTGTGAACGGTTGGCCGCCTTGGCGATGCCAAAGTCGATGATCTTCGTCTCTCCCTCGTAGGACACGAGGATGTTCTGGGGAGAGACGTCGCGGTGGATGATGCCCAGGTCCTGGCCACGCGCGTCCTTCTTGCGGTGGGCGTAATCCAGGCCCTCACACATCTTGGAGACGATGAACACCGCCTGGGCGGTGGGCATGATCTCCTTGCGACGGCGATAGCGCTCCAGGAGCGTGCGAACGTCGCGGCCAGCCACGTACTCCATGGCGATGAAGTACGTGTCCTCGTGCTTTCCGAGTTCATGGATGTGGACGATGTTGGCGTGGTTCAGCTGAACGCTGATCCGAGCCTCATCGATGAACATCGTGATGAACTCGTCATCCTCGGCCATCGTCGGGAGGATCTTCTTGATGGCCAGGATGCGCTCGAAGCCCTCGACGCCAAAGGCCTTCGCAATGAAGACCTCGGCCATACCGCCGACGTTGATGCGCTCGAGGAGCAGGTACTTCCCAAAGAAGGTCGGCTTCTTCATCTCGCGGGGCTGCCCGGCGCCGGCGAGTACGGACCGCGGCAGGCGGTGCGCAGACCGGGGGGAGAAGAGACTCTAGATCCTGTGGCAACGGCGGTCAAACATCCACGATGACGCGATTCCCCAAGGAATCCGAGAACTTGGCCTCCAAGCGTCATCGCAGCGACCCACCCCGCTCCCCAGGAGCGCCCAGGCGCCGCTGAACCGGGAGGGAACAGGTCAGGCCGGATGCCCCCACACGGCACCATCGTGGCCCACCAAAGCGCTCAAAACGGACCCGTGACGCAAGGCAGGCCAGGGCTTCGGTCCGGCGCGGGAACCCAGCTCAGGGCCTCCAATCACGCCAGTTGAGCGTCTATAGGTAACGGGACGTCTGCGGTTGGGGACCGTGAGGCCCCACCAAGTTTCCCGCCCCACGGACCGCGCCCAGAGCCTCCAGCAGCGTCTGTTGGAACCGATCAGACACAGCGAGGCGGAGCGCGCGAGAACCGACGCCAGGCGCTCAAATCGAATGCAAGCCCGCAAAGACAAAAGCCCCTGGCGCCTTGCGGCACCAGGGGCTCTTCAAAAAGAATCCGGCAGCGACCTACTCTCCCACGCGGTTTCCCGCGGAGTACCATCGGCTCTGGAGGGCTTAACTTCCGTGTTCGG